>NZ_JAXCIS010000038.1:0-6323 GCF_034044025.1 Pseudomonas sp. SED1 | reverse complement strand
CCCCTCGCCACAACAGCCCTCAACGCAGTGACGGCGTGCACTCAGCTGACCAGACTGCGCACCGCACTGATCTGTGGAATTTCCACCCGGCGCATGTACACCCGCAGCGGTTCTGTGATGTTGATGCGGTCGTCGATGTTCTGGTCCAGCAACAACTGGATCCGCTCGCGGGACAAAGTCATGGCCTGCTCGTCAACCGGCTGCCAGACAAACTCGGAGGTCGGGATGATGCCGTCGTCGGCCACGTCCATGCCGAAGGCGTCTTCGCTGAAACGGACGATGTACTGGTGGGTCTTGCGGTTCAGGCCGACAAAACCGTGGAGTTGGTCGGCGGCCTGGCAGATAAGCTCGGAGGTGATGCGCATGGTAAACCTCACTGAAAAGTCCTGTTTGGACTGGAAAGATGGTTTACACGCGTGGCAGATAATCTGCCCTCTGATGGGGCAGCTGATGGCAAGAGTACTGCATGGCACAGCACAAAAGTGCAGAAAAATGGCCCGTGAACACGTTAATGTCGGTTTGGTGATAGCGCCATTCGCAAGCAATTGTTAAAAAGGAGCCCTTCTCAAAGTTACCTCCACGAAAGGACCTCGCTTATGCCTGTCACGTTTACCAAGAGTGCCCTGCTGCTGTCCCTGATGCTGGGCCTTGGCCACGCACAGGCGGCAAGCCCGATCAGCCCTACCGAGTTGGCCACCAACGAAGGCATTCCGCACCCTGCGGTGATTGCCCACCGTGGCGCCTCCTTCGATGCACCGGAATCCACCGCCGCCGCCTACAAAGTCGCGCGCGACCTGGGTGCCGACTACCTGGAAATGGACCTGCAACGCAGCAAGGACGGCGTGCTCTTCGCCCTCCATGACAACAACCTGCAACGCACCACCGACGTTGCCACCAAATTCCCCGAGCGCAAGGACAGCCCGGCCAACGAGTTCACCTGGGCCGAGCTTAAAACCCTGGACGCCGGCAGCTGGTTTAACGCCGCCTACCCGGATCGCGCCCGCCCTGGCTTCGTCGGTTTGAAAATCCTCAGCCTGGACGAAATCATCAAGATCGCCGAAGGCAACCCGCAGCACAAACCCGGCCTGTACATCGAAACCAAAGAGCCGAAGCAATTCCCGGGTATCGAAGCCGACCTGAAGAACAAGCTGCTGGATAAAGGCTGGTTGAGCTCCACCGGCTCCAACCAGGCCCAGAAAAACATCGGCGTCGGCCAGGGCAAGGGCCGCGTAGTGCTGCAAACCTTTGAAAAGGACAGCCTCAAAGAACTGCAAAAAGAGATGCCCAACACCCCGAAAATCCTGCTGTTGTGGGTCGGTGAAGGCAGCATCGAGCCAAAATCCAAGGTGACCTTCGCCGAGTCCGGCGAGCCAAGCAAAGCCGCCTACTACGCCAAGCAAG
Source organism: Pseudomonas sp. SED1 (assembly GCF_034044025.1). Taxonomy (NCBI): domain Bacteria; kingdom Pseudomonadati; phylum Pseudomonadota; class Gammaproteobacteria; order Pseudomonadales; family Pseudomonadaceae; genus Pseudomonas; species Pseudomonas sp. SED1. The sequence goes on along the minus strand of NZ_JAXCIS010000038.1, from coordinate 4,922 downwards.
AACCCAAGGACGCCGCCGAGTTCGAAAAATGGGTCGACGAGGCCAAGAGCCTGGGCGCCATCGGTACCGGCCCTTCGGCGCAGTTGACCAACCTGGGCGACCAGAGCTATTCCGACCTGGTCAAACCCGAGATGAACCAGTTGACCCACGACAAGGGCCTGCTGGTGCACGTGTATACCGTGGATGAGCCGGTGGACTTCGACAAGGTGATGAAAGCCGGCGTCGATGGCATCTTCACCAACCGCGCCGCCGAACTGCTGAAGTACTACAAGCGCTGGCCGTCCTCGAGTGTGGCCGACCTGCTGCAGGACAACGGTTACTGAGTGACTCCCGAATGGTCAGGTCGCCTGTGGCTGGGGCCTGATTACGGGCTGATCCTGGGTATTGCGGGGCGCACCGCGCCCCATGCGCACTATGCCCATCAGTTGATGTTCTCCCCGGGCGGGCCGATCACGGCCAGCCTCGATGGCCGTGTCACCACGGCCCATCGCCTGTTTATCCAGTCAAGAATGCCCCACGCCATCCTCCACACCGACGGTGAGGTGTTGATGGTGTATGTCGAACCCGGCGCTTTTGAACTCGACCTTTTGCAGGCCGCCCTGGCCAACAGTGAATTGTCCCTTGAAGCACTCAGCAGCACGCTGCAGCAGATACCAAGGCGCGAACTGGAAGACGCACGGGTGGAACGCGCACTGCTGGCGCTGGATCAGCAACTGAGCGGCAAGGTCTCGGCCCAAGCCCTGGCCCAGGCGGCACACGTTTCGTTGAGCCAGCTGGAGCGTTTATTCGCCAACCAACTGGGTTTGCCGGTGCGCCGCCTGGTGCTGTGGCGGCGCTTGCGGGTGGCGCTGGGACTGGCACTCGGCGGCAGCACCTTGACCGAGGCCGCCCATGGCGCCGGGTTCGCTGATTCGGCGCATTTTTCCCGGACCATGAAGCAGCTATTCGGCGTCACGGCGGGGGCGTCGTTGCGCAACCTGCAACTGACACTGCTCCCACTGATGACGCGAGCATCCTGAATGAACGCGGTGCCCTCAGGTTTTTCGCGAGCAAGCTCGCTCCTACAGTAGGTCGGTGGGAACCGGCGGCTCCTTGTTCAATCGCACAGCCCTGAAGGGGTCGCGCAGCTGCGCCACATACTCCCGTGGAAAATCCGGCCGGCTGCCAATCCCCAGATCGCCCTGCCCCATTCGATAGTCATGGCTGTAAAACGCCGTGCCAAATAGCCAATCCCATAGATTGAAAAACAAGCCGAAATTCACATCCCCTGCCCGGCCATATTTCATGTGATGAAAACGATGCACCGGCGCCCAGGCGAACACCCAGCGCAGCGGCCCCAGGCGCATGTCGACATTGGAATGCTGCAACAGCAGTTGAACGGCAATCGCCAGGGCCAGCAGCAGCGCAACGTCCGTGGGAATGCCCAGCAGGATCAACGGCGCCAACCCGGCCGTGGCTTCGAGCATCTGGTGCAACGGATGCTTCATCAAGCCATTGAGACCGTACAACCGCTGCACGCTGTGATGCACCGCATGCAGGCGCCACAAGGCGGCGACTCGGTGGCTGGCGTAATGCATCAGGGTGATGCCCGCATCGGCAATGACAATCGCCAGCAGCAATTGCTCCCAAAGCGGCCACGCCCGCGGCCATATGCCGTCAACGGCCAGCAACGCGGTCAACATCGGCAAGATCAACAAGCCCGCTGCATTGAGACCTTCATTGACCAACGCATGAATCAAGTCGCGACAACGATCACCTTGGTTGCGATTCCACTGCGGCTCATAGGGCAACCACCACTCCGCAATAAACGACACCACCACCGCGCAGAAAAATACCAGTGCCAGCCATTGCGGCGCGTTCACCTGTATCAGCCACAGCGCCCACCCGATAAATCCCACCCAAAACAAGGGCGCGTAGGCCCAGGCCATTAACTGTTTCATCTGTGCCTCCCATGATTGAGACGCCAGCATGAAACCCCGCACTCGCCGCCGATTGAACAAACGGCGCAATTTTAAGGGAGAGTTAAGTTGCGCTGGTTAACCTGATCCCACTTAAACAGCTCACCCCAAGGAATACACCATGAAAAACCTGACCGCTCTGTTCGCTGCTACCGCCCTGACGCTTACTGCAGGTTTCGCCCAGGCCGATGTTCGCCCGGACCATATTCCGGGCCTGCTCAAGTCCGGCGCCATCATGGATTTCGAAAAACTCAACGCCAAGGCAGTGGCCCAGCACAAAGGCGCCACCATCGTTGACACCGAACTGGAAGACAAAGCCGGCCGCCTGGTCTACGAGACCGAACTGCGTGACACCGCCAATGTGAAGTGGGACGTGAAGCTGGATGCCAAGACCGGTGAAGTCCTGGAAAACAAGCAAGACACCTGAGTTAAACCCTAAAAACGCCGCGCCGCCTTCGGGCCGCGCGGCTTTTTTATGCGCGTTGGTCGCCCAGAAGAGCAAATAGTCTAATTAGCGTGAACGAATTTGTACCTTGCGCCGCCAAGCTCGCTAGAATCCCAACCACCAGCCAAGGCACAACGCCAGCAGCATCAGGATCGAGACCGCGCGCCATGGGGCAAAAAGCCGCCGACATTGCCACCATTGGCCGAATCAGCGCTGTGCCGGCGATTCTGCAGGTGATCAGTGAAATGACCGGCTTGCGTTTCGCGGCCGTAGCGCGGGTCACCGACGATTCATGGACCGCCTGCGCCGTGCGCGACCAACTGGACTTCGGCCTGCCCGTGGGTGGCGAGTTGGACCTGACCACCACCCTGTGCCACGAAATCCGCGGTTCCCACGTCTCGATCGTGATCGACAAAGCCAGCGAAGACCCGCTGTATCGCGACCACCACACGCCACGCATCTACCACTTTGAAAGCTACATCTCGGTGCCTGTGTTCCGCACCGACGGGCGTTTCTTCGGCACCATCTGCGCCCTGGACCCGAATCCGGCGCAACTGCGCAGCAGCACTATCCAGTCCACCATGGAGTCGTTTGCCCGGGTGCTGTCGCTGCAAATCGAAGCCGAAGAAAGCCTCCAGCAAACCGAAGCCGACTTGCAGCAAGAGCGGGAAACCGCCGAGCTGCGGGAACAGTTCATCGCCGTGCTTGGCCACGACCTACGCAACCCGTTATTCGCGATCAACGTCGGCGCCGAACGCCTACTGCGCAAACACCCGGACCCGGCCACCGACACGCTGGTGCGGCACATGCTGGCCAGCGGCCGCCGGGCCTCGCAACTGGTGGAAGACGTACTGGACTTTGCCCGCGGGCGAATGGGCAGCGGCATCCCGGTGAACATCAGTGAATGCACTGGGCTTGAAGACACATTGCAGCATGTGGTGGAAGAGGTGCAGCACGTGCATCCAAAGCGGCTGATTCACGCCAGCATCGGCAATCTCAACGGTGTGAAAGGCGACCGCGAACGTCTGGCGCAATTGCTCTCCAACCTGGTGGCCAACGCCATCAGCCACGGCAACCCGGAAGGGCCGGTTGAAGTCAGTGCGCAGGTCAACGCCGGCACGTTTGAGTTATCGGTGAAAAACCTTGGGCTGATCAGTGACCAAGCCATGCCACTGCTGTTCCAGCCCTACTCCCGACCGACGGGCGCCCTGCCCCAGGCCGGGTTGGGCCTGGGTTTGTACATCGTCAAACAGATTGCCGACGCCCACGGCGGGCGGCTGGAAGTTTCTTCCCACGAGCAGGACGGCACGGTGTTTACCTTCAGCTTGCCCACTGGCGATTGACGCTCACCTCGAACCGTCACAAAACCGTCAAATACCCTTGCCATGATGCGCTCAAGTGAACCTGTGAAACCTCCTACAGGCACTTTCCCTGCGAGCGTCCATGAACCACAGCATCGACCACAGCCACCAGGACTCGGACCTGTTTGGTTTGCTTTACGGTTTTCGTTTTCGCCCCGGTGAAAAGGGCGAACAGATTGACTCAGCCACCGCCCTGGCGGCCTTGCAGCAACCCGGTGACCCCGAAGAGTTTCTGTGGCTGCACCTGAACCTGGCCCACGCCGCCTGCGAACGCTGGATGCAGGCGCACCTGAATCTGCCGGAAGAATTCTTCGAAGCCTTGCACGAAGGCTCGCGCTCCACCCGTATCGAACACGTGGACTCGGCCTTGCTGGCGGTGGTCAACGACGTGGTCTTCAACTTCAGCAGCATGGTGTCTTCAGACATTTCCACCTTATGGGTGTGTGCCCGCAGCCGGCTGCTAATCAGCGCGCGCCTGCAACCGCTGCACTCGGTGGACAAACTGCGCTCGTCGGTGAAGGCCGGCGAGCGCTTTCGCTCGCCGCTGGAACTGCTGGTGCATTTACTGCGGGACCAGGGCGAAGTGCTGACGCAGATCGTGCGCAAGACCAGCCTTAGCGTCGACCACATCGAAGACCAGTTGCTGTCGTCGCGCCTGTCCACCAACCGCGCCGAACTGGGCGCCGCGCGCCGGGTGCTGGTGCGCCTGCAACGGCTGCTGGCGCTGGAGCCGGGCTCGTTGCTGCGGCTGCTCAACCGCCCGCCGCAATGGCTGCAGAAGGAAGACGTGAAGGAGTTGCGCAAATCTACCGAGGAGTTTGCGCTGATCATCAACGACTTGATGGCGCTGGGTGAGCGAATCAAGCTGTTGCAGGAAGAGATCGCCGCCAACCTCAACGAGCAGAGCAACCGCACGCTGTTCACCCTGACCGTGGTCACGGTGCTGGCGTTGCCGATCAACATCATTGCCGGCTTTTTTGGCATGAACGTCGGTGGCGTGCCGCTTTCCACTGACCCGGAAGGTTTCTGGATTCTGGTGGCGCTGGTGGCAACGTTCACGTTGATTGCCGGGCGCTGGGCGTTTCGCAAGCGCAAGGATTACTGAATTTGAAATGCGATCACTGTGGGGGCTTGCCTGCGATAGCGGTGGTGACTGAT
>NZ_JAXCIS010000037.1:0-58491 GCF_034044025.1 Pseudomonas sp. SED1 | reverse complement strand
AATCAGGGGTTTTGTTTTGGGCGGTCGGAAACTTAACGAAATGCCGTTTAAAATCCTTTCTCCCTGATCAAGTCAATCAGTGCCCTCAATCCGGCCGGCACATGACGCCTACCTGGATAATAGAGACGCAAACAGTCAAAAGACGGTGTCCATTCCTCCAGTACGCGCACTAACGCCCCTTTCGCCAAATCATCAGCTGCATTCCATTCCGTAAGATAGGTCAAGCCCAGCCCCGCCCTGGCTGCCTCAAGCATCAACGTCGGATTGTCCAGGGTCAAAACCCCCTGCACCTCTACGGCAATTGCTTCGCCATGACGCTCAAACTCCCAGTGGTAGATCGCACCGCTAGGCATTCGGCTGCGAATACACTGATGGGCCCGCAGATCTATGGGGCTGACGGGGACTGGGTGATTGGCAAAATACTCCGGGCTGCCCAATACCGCAAAACGCTGGGCCGGGCTGATATCGACCGCGATCATGTCTTGAGGAACCGTGTCGCCCAGACGAATCCCTGCATCAAACCCCTGCGCAACGATATCCACCAGACGCCCTTCAGTGACGATATCCAGTTTCATCTGCGGATAACGCCGCAGATATTCCAGCAGCAGCGGCATCACCTGCTTTGCGGCACCCGCCGAGGTATTCAGGCGCAAGGTACCGCTGGGTTCTGCGCTGCGATTTCCCGCCTGTTCCAAGGCTGTGCGGATGCTCAACAGTGCCGGCGTAATTGTCTCGACAAACTCTGCGCCCACTTCAGATAACGACACGCTGCGCGTTGTGCGATTGAACAGCCTCACCCCCATCCGCGCTTCAAGCCCTGCAATAGAGTGACTCAGCGCCGACGTCGACACATTCAACTCAGTCGCCGCCGCACGAAAACTTCGATGCCGCGCCACTGCCAATACGGCTTCCAGCTCATTCAGTCCGGATGTGTTCATTGTCCTGGATCACTCATCAACTCATGCCGATTTGTACGGCTTATCAACTCAATCATAGTGAATTACGGTATGACGCACTAGCTCAGCGTCCCGGAGGACCTATGCAACGCATCAACCAGATTTACATCAACGGCGCTTTTGTAACTCCCCATGGCGAAGAGCTTTTTGACCTGTTCAATCCCGCCACGGGCCAGAGTATCGGCCAGGTTCGGTTGGCAAATGAACAGGACGCCCTGGATGCCATCGCCGCCGCTAAGCAAGCGTTTATCGAGTTTTCCCACAGCTCGAAAGAGGTACGCATCGGCTATCTAAAACGCATGCATGCTGCCGTTGAATCCATTGAGGACGAACTCACCGAAGCGATTATCGAGGAGTATGGTGCCCCGGTTTCACGTGCGCGATGGATGGCCAAGCACGCGGCCAGCGTCCTGCAGGATGCCGCTTCGGTTCTGGAGAACTACAATTTCTCCCGACGTATCGGTATTGCCGAGGTGGTCATGCGGCCCTTGGGTGTGGCCGGTTTGATCACCCCCTGGAACAGCAACGCCGGTTTTATCTGCGGCAAGCTCGCTGCTGCGCTGGCCGCCGGCTGTACCGCGGTGATCAAACCCAGCGAAATGAGCGCAATCCAGACCTCCATAGTCACCCGTGCACTCCATGAAGCGGGCTTACCGCCTGGTGTGTTCAACATCGTCACCGGTCGTGGCGAAACCGTAGGCGCCGTGTTGAGCTCCCATCCTGACATCGCAAAAGTGTCCTTCACCGGCTCGACCGCTGTCGGCAAAACAATCCTGCGTACCGGAGCCGAGACACTGAAACGCATCACCCTGGAGCTGGGCGGCAAATCACCGGTGTTGGTTCTCGATGATGCGGACCTCAAGGTGGCCGTGCCCATGGCTATCCAGGCAGGCTTCATGAACAGCGGCCAGGCCTGCATCGCCGGCACCCGAATCCTGGTACCTGAAAGTCGCCTGGCTGAAATCGAAGCGCTGATGATCGAGGAAGTAACCAAAGTACAAGCCGGTAATCCTCGTGATCCATCCACGGCCGTGGGTCCCATGGTCAGCCTTAAACAATGGGAGCGCGTGCAGCGCTACATTCAGATCGGGATCGAGGAGGGCGCTCACCTGCTAGCGGGAGGCCCCGGTCTGCCAGAAGGCATCACGGCGGGCTGGTTCGTAAGACCCACCGTATTCAGCCGCGTGACCAATCAAATGACCATCGCCCGCGAGGAGATTTTCGGTCCGGTGCTATCGATCATTACCTACGCAACCGAGGAAGAAGCACTGGCCATCGCCAACGACACGCCCTACGGCCTCCAGGCGTACATCCTGTCATCAAATCCCGAGCGTGCCCGCACGCTAGCCAGCCGTATCGACGCAGGGCGGGTCCTGATCAATACCCTCGCCCATGAGCCGCTCGCACCGTTTGGCGGCTTCAAACAATCGGGCATTGGCCGCGAGTACGGCACATTCGGCCTGGAAGCCTTCCTGGAACCCAAATCGATCCTCAGTTGATTCCTCAGCATGAAAACGTATGAATAAGGTCAACCAGCCAAACCTAAGTGCATGAACCGGCTCCATAAGCACACCGTTCAGGGAAATCGATGCAAAGTGTTTCTGCATTTTTGGTATGGTGCAGCACATTTTCACAAGGACTGATTTCTCCTCCGCAGGAAGCGGCGTCGACCTTATTCAACGAGATGCTGTAGAAATGCCTGAACCGATACCGATCAAGGATCACGAAAAAGAAAACCGCCTGGTCAACAAGCGGCTGTTGGCCTGCGCGCTGCTGGTAGTGGGGATTACCTGCGCACTGGTAGGCCGGATGTACTTCCTGCAGGTGGTGCAGTACGACTATCACTCCACTATTTCCGAGAACAATCGCGTCCACGTCCTACCGATTACCCCGACGCGCGGTCTGATCTATGACCGCAATGGCGTAGTACTTGCCGACAATCGCCCCAGCTACAACTTGACGATCACCCGCGAGCGCACCACTGATCTCAAGGGTGAGCTGGACGCCATCGTCAGCCTCCTGCATCTGCCCGCCGAAGACCGCGGCGTATTTGATAAAGCGCTCAAGCAGGCGCGTCATCCCTTTGTACCCGTCACGCTGTTTTACGAGCTGACCGAAGAACAGATCGCCGTGCTGGCCGTCAACGAATTCCGCCTGCCGGGCGTGGATGTCGAGCCGCAATTTGTCCGCCATTACCCGCTGGGTGCGCACTTTGCCCACTCCATTGGCTACGTAGGCCGGATCAACGAAAAAGAATCCAAGGCCCTCGACTCTGTGGAATACCGGGGCACGCAGTCCATCGGTAAAACCGGGATCGAGCGTTTCTATGAGTCCGAGCTGCATGGCCACGTGGGCTATGAAGAAGTTGAAACCAACGCCCAGGGCCGCGTCCTGCGAGTGCTCAAGCACACCGACCCGATCCCCGGCAAAAACATCGTTTTGAGCCTGGACGTCAAACTCCAGGAAGCGGCCGAAGAAGCCCTCGGCGACCGTCGTGGCTCGGTGGTCGCTCTCGATCCGGCAACTGGCGAAGTCCTGGCGATGGTCAGCAAGCCGAGTTTTGACCCCAACCTGTTCGTCACCGGTATCAGCTTCAAGGAATATGCAGCGCTTCACGACTCCCTCGACCGTCCGCTGTTCAACCGCGTGCTGCGCGGGCTCTACGCACCGGGCTCGACGATCAAGCCGGAAGTGGCCATCGCCGGCCTCGACAGCGGTGTGGTCACCGCCCAGACCCGCGTGTTCGACCCCGGCTATTACCAACTCCCGGACTTCGATCACAAATACCGCAACTGGAACCACAGCGGCGACGGCTGGGTGGACATGGATGCGGCCATCATGCGCTCCAACGACACCTACTTCTACGACCTTGCCCACAAGCTGGGCATCGACCGCCTGCACGACTACCTGGCCGAGTTCGGCCTCGGGCAGAAAGTCTCCCTCGACATGTTCGAAGAGTCGGCCGGCTTGATGCCGTCCCAGGCCTGGAAGCGCGCCACCCGACGCCAACCGTGGTTCCCGGGTGAAACCGTGATCCTCGGCATCGGCCAGGGCTACATGCAGGTCACCCCGCTGCAACTGGCCCAGGCCACTGCGTTGATCGCCAACAAAGGCGTGTGGAACCGACCGCACTTGGCCAAGACCATCAATGGCGTGGCGCCAGTGGATGAAAATCCGATGCCTAACGTCGTCCTCAAAGACCCGCGCGACTGGGAACAGGTCAACCACGGCATGCAACTGGTCATGCACGACCCACGAGGTATTGCCCGGGCGGCTGCAGCCGGCGCGCAATACCGGATTGCCGGCAAGAGTGGTACCGCACAGGTGGTGGCCATCAAGCAGGGCGAGCGTTACAACCGTCTCAAGACCCTGGAACGCAACCGCGATAACGCCTTGTTCGTCGGCTTCGCCCCGGCGGAGCACCCGCGGATCGTGATTTCGGTGATGATTGAAAACGGCGAGGCCGGTGGCCGAGTGGCAGGCCCGGTGGTGCGTCAGATCATGGACGCCTGGCTGCTTGATCAGGAAGGCCATTTGAAGCCGCAATACGCGACGCCCAGCAAGGCACCGGGTGACCCTCACGTCTGAGGCCACGAGGGCATGACGCTGGTCATGCCCCATCCTTTTTTAAAGGTTGCGCATTGGTCGATGTCGCCTACTGTCAATACAGGAGGTGTCTCATGCACGAATCAAATGAAATCAAACGTAAAGTCCTGCTCAACGCTCCACGTCAACGCGTCTGGGAAGCACTGACCGATGCCGAGCAATTCGGCAGCTGGTTTGGCATCGCTCTCAAGGGCAAGCAGTTTGCCCAGGGCCGGGCCATTGAAGCCCAAATTACTTATCCCGGTTACGAACATGTGGTGTGGAAGGCCAAAATCGAGCGCCTTGAGCCGCAAACGCGCTTCTCTTTCAGTTGGCATCCCTACGCCGTAGACAAGGATGTCGATTACGACACCGAAACGCCCACCTTGGTGGAGTTCACCCTTGCGGATCACGCCGAAGGCATCTTGTTGCGGGTGGTGGAGTCAGGTTTTGACGCGATCCCCGGCGCTCGCCGTCAGAAAGCCTACAAGAAGAACTCCCGAGGGTGGGACGATCAGATGAACAACATCGAAGACTACCTGGCGAAATCCCATCAGCCGTGAGCGGATGGGACGCCGCAATCATCAGCCCTCGTGGGCGGTGCTGATTTCCAGGGTATCGGTGTAGGTTACCAGCACGCTCTGGCCAACCTTGAGGTCTTTGAGGCCGGCGCGGATTTCCGGTTTTTCCACGGTCAGCACTTTGCTCTGGCCAGCTGGATTTTCCAGGGTCACCTGGTTTTTTTTCAGGTCGATGTGGGTGATCTTCAACTGCACCTGCACCTGGCGGAACGCAGCACCGCCCGGGTTCGGGTTATCTGCGGTCGCGCGCAATACGCCAGTCTTCTCGATGGCATCCGGGGCGCTCTTGTCGATGTCGGTATCCAGCACGGCCGCGACCGAATGAGTCACCAGGACCTTGACCTGATCGCCGACCTTGAGGTTGCCCAGGTCCTTGGCCTGTTCGCTGAGCTGCACATGCACCTCACGACCTTCGGCGCCTTGGAGTACTACCTGATGGCTGGCGGCATCCACCTTCAGCACCTTGGTGGTCACCTCATCGGCTTCCAGTGACTTGGACAGCGGGATATCGGCGGCATGTGCCGTCAGGAAACCAGCAGACAGCAAGGTTGCCAGGGTAATTGCCTGACGAAGAGGGCGAAATACGTTCATTCAATAGACTTCCATGTAAGAGGAGCCTTGAGTCTAGTGATGAGCCGGTGATATGCAAATTCGCCAGCCGATCAAAACGAACCTCTGGGGCCGAACCCGATCACAACAATACAGACCGCTATCTGACAAGGAGAACGCCCATGCCCAGTCAAGGTTCATGCCCGGGATTTATCCCGCCCTACATTCTCCATCGGCTGATCGACCATGGTTCCGAGTGGCAGCGTTCGCGAGCGCTGAATACCCTGACGCACGTTCGCCAGTTGCTGCCCAACCCGGGCAAGCCTGGCCCGGCTCCGGTGGCGCCAATCGCCGGCGCGTTGCAACGCAACCTCTACGATGCCGGCCACCTGACGGTGCTCCCCGGTGACCTGGTGCGCGGCGAAGGGCAGCGGGCCAGCGGCGATGCGGCGGTGGATGAGGCATATGACGCCTTGGGCGCGACCCACGATTTTTTCTGGCAGGTTTACGGACGCGATTCTATCGACAATCGTGGTTTAGCCCTCGTCGGCACCGTGCATTATGGGGAAGGCTACGACAACGCCTTCTGGAACGGCGCGCAAATGGTCTTCGGCGACGGCGACGGCGAGGTGTTCCAGCGCTTTACCCGGTCCCTGGACGTGGTCGCCCACGAACTGACCCACGGTATCATCGAGAGCGAAGCCGGCCTGGTTTACCGCAATCAGTCCGGGGCGCTCAATGAATCAATCTCCGACGTGTTCGGCGTACTTACCCGGCAATACGTACTCAAGCAAACTGCCGAGCAGGCGGACTGGCTCATCGGCGCGGATTTGCTTACCGACAAGGTTCAGGGCAAGGGCCTGCGCTCCATGTCCCATCCCGGCACCGCCTATGACGACCCCGTGCTGGGCAAGGACCCGCAGCCCGCGCATATGCGGGATTTCGTCGTCACCCAAGATGACAACGGTGGCGTGCACTTGAACTCCGGGATCCCAAACCGCGCGTTTTACCTGGCGGCGACCGCCTTGGGCGGCTCGGCCTGGGAGCAGGCTGGGCAAGTCTGGTATGACACCCTGTGCGACGAAAAACTCGATAACGATGCGGACTTCCAAGGCTTTGCCGCCTTGACCGTCGCCCATGCCCGCGAACGTTTCGGTGCGACCCAGGCCAAGGCCGTGGAGAAAGCCTGGGCCGGGGTAGGCGTGAGTCCTGGATGAGGAGGATGTGATGAAACAGCTACCACCCTTGGGCAGCGATGCCACGGTGCGTCTGTCTCGCCAAGGCGGGGTGACCGCGATGCTGAGCCGGCCGCGAGAGATCGAGTTTGCCCAGTGCAACGTGGATGAACGCGAACAGATCTTCACGCTGCTCAATGGTTGCCTGCCGCTGGCCTCGGCTGAGTCAGGAAGGGGCGACCAGCGCTTCTATCAAATCGAAGTGCGTTTTCGCCAGCATGATCGCGATGACCGGTTGCTGCTCCAGGTGCCGGAAGACCTGGCACCTGGAGAGTTAGTCCGGCTGTGGGACAAAGGCCAGGTCTGATCTTTCGGGCTACTTGATCACCACCGGATTAACCGGCGCGCCACTGCCCCCGACAATCTTCAACGGGGCGGCGGTGTAGAGGAACTTCCACTGGCCGTCATCCGCGCAATCGGCGGCCAGTTCCTCCAGCAATACAATCTCGGTGAAGGCGATTCCCAGGTTGCGCATCAGCGCGCAATGCAGCGGAATCTGCACCCCGGACACCGGGTCGGTGATCACTTCGTTGGCGATGGTATCGGTCACCAGGTTGGGGATTTCCATTTCATGGAACCACTCCACCAGCTCGCGGCTGTAGGTCAGCCCTGGCTCCATCAGGTCCTTGAAGAACTCGGTCTTGCCCAGCTCATAAAACGCACCCATGGAACCGGTGCGGATGATCAGGATGTCGCGCTTTTCAATGGTCACGCCCTGGGCCTTGGCGGCGTCGAGCAAGTCCAGGTGGTTGAAGGTTTCGCCGCGACCCAGGCATTTCTTGCCGCGATGGCGGGCCATGTCGATCAGCACGGCGCGGCCCACCACGCCGCGTTCGGCGATGGCCAGCACGCTGGCCTTGGCCATGCCGCCGACGGTAGTCTGCGCGTCGTAGCCGTTCCACAGTTGATTGTCGTACCAGGCGTGGCCGAGAGCGTCGTACTGCGTCGAGCCTTGCAGTTGCATGAAGATCACGTCGTCGGAGTACGCCGCGCCACCGGTCATGTGCGGCTGTTTGCCGAAGTGGTAATGGCTGTGGTCGAGGGTGTTGAAGCGCATCGACGGGTTGCGTGCCGGCCACATCGGATCGCCGTCGGGGTGGCCGATCTGCACCTGCAGGGTAAAGGTCTTGCCCTGGCGTACCGAGGCGACGCCTCGCAGTACTTCGGCTTCAGTCAGGTAATTGAGGGCACCGACTTCGTCGTCCGGTCCCCATTTACCCCAATTCTTTGGCAGGCCTTCAAGCAATTCCCGGGTGTTCGGCTCGTTCTTATTATGAAGATCACACATAGCAATTCCGGTCCCTGTGAGAGTGAGTTACACGCAGCGCCCGCCATCGACTTCCAGGCAGGTGCCGGTGATGAACGCCGCTTCGTCCGACGCCAGGTACAAGCAGGCGTTGGCCACATCTTGCGGGGTGGAAAAGCGCCCCAGGGGAATGGTCGACATGAACTTCTGGCGGTTTTCCGGGGTGTCCGGCACGCCCATGAATTCGCTGAGCAATGCTGTGGCACCGACTACCGGATTCACGCAGTTGACGCGGATATTGTCCGGCCCCAACTCTGCCGCCATGGTCTTGCTCATGACCACCACTGCGCCCTTGCTGCCGTTATACCAGACCAGTCCCGGGCGTGGGCGGATCGCTGCCGTCGAGGCAATGTTGACGAACACGCCGCCGCCCTGGCCGCGAAAGTGCGGCACAAAATGCTTGGCGCTCAAGAAGATGCTTTTGACGTTGACCGCAAATACCCGGTCGAACTCGGCCTCATCGACCTCCAGCATCGGCCGGTTACGGTGGGTGGTACCGGCGTTGTTGATGACGATGTCCAGCCCACCGAATTGCTCCAGTGTGCCGCGCAGCAGCGCGCCCATGCTTTCATCGTTGGCCACGTTGACCTCGATAAAGTGCGCATGGCCGCCGCTTTCGGCAATCTCATTGACCACTCGCTGACCGCCCACGGCGTTCATGTCCGCAACGATGACCTTGGCGCCCTGGCGGGCAAACGTCTTGGCGATGCCCTCGCCAAAACCCGAACCGGCGCCGGTGACGATCGCGACTTTATTGGCTAAACGCATGGTGTGTTCTCCGTTCTTGTTGTTGTGAGGAATCAACCGTGTTTGATCGCAATGGTCTTCAAGGTGGTAAAGCCCAGCAGCGCCTCGAAGCCTTTTTCCCGGCCATAACCGCTGGCCTTCACTCCGCCGAATGGCAGTTCCACGCCCCCACCGGCTCCGTAGTTGTTGATGAATACCTGGCCACAACGCAGCGTGCGCGCCAGGCGCATTTGCCGCGCGCCGTCGCGGGTCCACACGCCGGCCACCAGGCCGAACTCGGTGCCGTTGGCCAGGCGAATCGCTTCGGCTTCATCGTCGAAAGGCATTACGGCCAGCACCGGGCCGAAGACTTCCTGTTGCGCCAGGCGGCTGTCTGGCGGCACGTCGCGAAACAGCACCGCCTCCTGGAAATACCCGCCGCTGCCGGCCTCGGCTACCACCGTGCCGCGTGCGGCGACGGTGATCCCGGCCAGTTCGGCCTCGCGAATAAACTCCCGCACCAGGCGTTGCTGCTTCTGGTTGATCAGCGGGCCCATGTCCAGGTCCAGCGCCGAAGGCCCGGCGCGCAATTCGGAAAAGCGTTGGCTGAGGCGCGTGAGCAGGGTTTCGTAAATGCTGCGCTCCACCAGCAAGCGGCTACCAGCGGAGCAGGTTTGCCCGCAGTTCTGCACGATGGCGTTGACCAGCACCGGCAGCGCTTCCTCCAGGTCGGCATCGGCGAACACCAGTTGCGGCGACTTGCCGCCCAGCTCCAGGGTGACCGGGCAGTGGCGTTCGGCAGCAGCTTTCGACACGGCTGTGCCGGTTGCAGTGGAGCCGGTAAACGAGATGTGATCGATGCCCGGGTGTGCGCACAACGCCGCGCCGGCTTCATAGCCGTAACCGGTGACCACGTTGATCGCGCCAGCCGGAAAGCCGACCTCGGCAGCGATCTCCGCCAGGCGCAGTAACGACAGGCTGGCATCTTCCGCCGGCTTGACCACACACGCATTGCCCGCCGCCAACGAAGCGCCGACGCTGCGCCCGAAAATCTGCATCGGGTAATTCCACGGGATGATATGCCCGGTCACGCCATGAGGTTCGCGTACGGTCAATACGGTGTAGCCCGCCTGATACGGCAGGGTTTCGCCGTGCAGTTTGTCGGCGGCACCGGCGTAGTACTCGAAGTAGCGGGCGAGGGCAGTGGCATCGGCGCGGGCGACTTTCAGCGCCTTGCCGGTGTCCCGCGCTTCGATCTGCGCCAGTTCTTCATGATGGTCCAACACCGCCACGCCGAGCTTCGCCAGCAGGCGGCTGCGCTGCACGGCAGATAACGTGCCCCACGGGCCATCGAAGATTTCCCCGAGTGCCAGGCGCGCCGCGCGGATCGCCGCATCGATATCGGCGGCCGTGCCACGGGCGATGCTCGAGTAGGTTTCGCCGGTGCTCGGGTCGATCACTGGAATGTCTTCCAGCGAGGTCGATGCCAGCCATTGGTTGGCGATGTAATGTGCGTTGGTCATGTTCAACTCCTGTTCCCTGCGACGCATTCGGCGATGGCGCGGCCCACTTCAACGGTGCTGGCGCTGCCGCCCATTTCCCGGGTGCGCGGGCCTTCGGCAAGCACGGTTTCGATGGCGGACACGATCGCCGCTGCGGCTTCCTGGTAAAGCGGATTACCGTCGCCCAAGTGCTCGATCATCAGCGCGGCCGACCAGATCTGCCCGATAGGATTGGCCACGCCCAGCCCGGCGATGTCCGGCGCCGAGCCGTGTACCGGCTCGAACAGTGAAGGGTAATGCCGCTGCGGATTCAGGTTCGCCGACGGCGCAATGCCGATGGTGCCCGTGCAGGCCGGGCCGAGGTCGGAAAGGATGTCGCCAAACAGGTTGGAAGCCACCACCACATCGAACCAGTCGGGGTGCTGCACGAAGTGCGCACACAGAATGTCGATGTGAAACTTGGCCGTCTTCACGTCCGGGTAGCGCCGGGCGATCTCGTTCACCCTCTCGTCCCAGAACGGCATGGTGATCGAGATGCCATTGGATTTGGTCGCCGCCACCAGGTTTTTCCGGGGCCGCTGTTGCGCCAGCTTGAAGGCGTAATCCACCACACGGTCCACGCCTTCCCGGGAGAAAATCGACTCCTGCACTGCGATTTCCCGCGAGGTGCCTTCCCACATCCTTCCGCCGACACTGGAGTATTCGCCTTCGGTGTTTTCCCGCACCACGATGAAGTCGATGTCACCCGGCACACGGCCGGCCAGCGGGCAGGGCACGCCAGGCATCAGGCGCACCGGGCGGATATTCACGTATTGATCGAACTGGCGGCGGATCTTCAGCAGCGACTCCCACACAGCGGTGTGGTCGGCGATGATGTCCGGCGCGCCAACCGCGCCGAAGAAGATCGCATCGTGGCTGCCGATCTGCTCGGCCCAGTCGTCGGGCATCATCGTGCCGTGGGCCAGGTAGTGCTCGCTGCACCAGGCAAAGTGGTCGAAGTGAAAGTGAATACCGAACCGCCGGCTGACGGCCTCGAGTACCCGCAGGCCTTCGGGCACCACTTCGCGGCCGATGCCGTCGCCGGGAATCACGGCGATGCGGTGGGTGGGGCGGGTGTTGGAATCGGACACGCCGTGTCTCCTGTCTTGTTTTTATAGGAAGGTCTGGCGGGGGCATTCTTGGCACAGCTGTTACAGCAGGGGAATTGCTCATTGTGGAATCGGCCTTCGCAAAATTCGAAGGCCGAAGGGTTAGGCCGGGTTGGCGCTGAGGTAGTCGAACAACGCCAGGCTGGTCAGCGATGGCTGTTCCTTGCGCATGCACAGGTACATCTGGCGGTCGGCCCAGGCGTCATCGATTTCGATAAAGCGCAAGGCCATCTCCTTGCGGAAAATCTGCACCGCGCCCTGTGGCAGCACGCCCACGCCCTGGCCGGCAGCGATCAGGCGGCACACCGCTTCGAAACTGCGCACCTGCATCCGCAGTCGCAACGGCATGCCGATGGCGGCGGCGGCTTCGGTAATCAACGGCGTGATGGCGGCGTTGTCTTCCAGCCCGACGAAGTCATAACCGAGCAAATCCTCGAAGCGCGCATGGCGCATTTTCAACGGATGATCATGGGGCACGATCAGGCACAGGCGGTCCTGGCAGTAGGGTACAAAGCGCAACTCTTCGCTGGGCCGGGTCGTGACAATGCCGACATCTGCCACGCCGTCGCGCACGGCCTGGAGAATTTCCCGGCTGCGCTCCTCGCGAATGTCCAGGCGGATGCCTGGGTGCAGCGTGTTCCACTGGGTCAGCTGGCGCGGCAGTTCCTGGCTCATCGCCGAACTGTTGGCGTACAGGCAAATCCGGCCGGTGGCGCCCTTGGCGTAGTCGGCGAGGTCGGCGTGCATGCTGTCCACTGCCCGAAGGATCGACTGTGCATGCTGGGCCAACACTTCCCCGGCCGCCGTCGGCGAAACGCCGGTGGAGGTGCGAGTCAGCAGGGCGACCTTGAAGTGCTGCTCCAGCAGCGACAGGCGTCGGCTGGCGGCAGAGAGGGAGAGATGGGATTGCTCGGCCGCCCGGGACAGGTTGCCCAGCTTGACCGCCTTGAGGAACAGCTCGATGGAAGTGAGGTCGGGGGACATGCCGGGGTCCTTATGCGCAGTGGGTGAAAAACTACGCAGTTGTGACCCCGGTGTCCAACCTGGGGTTAGAAGTCGATGCTGGCCGACAACTTGGCCACCCGCGGGTCACCTTGGGTCAAGTAACCGCCGAGGGCCGACTCCCAGTACTTGGTATTGGCGACGTTTTCCACGGTGGCACCCAGGGTGACGTCACGCTGGTTCACCTTGAAGGTGTAGCGGGCGCCAACATCGAAGCGGTTCCAGGCGGGCAGGCTGAGGTTGTTGGCCGCGTCGGCGTATTGGCCGCCGGTGCGTAGCATCCGACCGTTAACCGTCACGCCTTGCAGGCCCGGTACATCCCAGTCCACGCCAGCATTCAGTTGGAAGCTAGGTACGCCGATGGCGCGGTTGCCGTCGTTGGCGCCGTTCTGGGTGCCGTTGACTTCGGTGTGGATGATGGTTGCACCGCCCAACAGGCGCAGCCCTGCGATAGGCTCGCCGAACACGTTGAGTTCCACGCCTTTGTTGACCTGCTCGCCCTGGCGAACATAGGTGGCGCTTAAACCGTCGGCGCTGAGTTGTGAGTAGCCATCGGTGGGTTGCTCGATGCGGTACACGCCCAGGGTTGCACCGTAGGTGCCCATGTCGACCTTGACCCCGGCTTCGGTCTGTTTCGAACGCGCCGGGGCGTAGGCCTGGCCGGCGTTGCTGATGGGGGCTGTGCCGGCTGTCTGGGGAGCGGTCGGACCCTGGGCCAGGCCTTCGATATGGTTGGCATAGAACGACACATGGTCCCACGGCTTGAACACCAGGCCGTACACCGGTGTGGTGATCGACTTGTCGTAATCGGCGGTGCGAGTGCCCGTGCCGTAGGCGAAGCCCTGAACCACTAGTTCCTGGCGACGCAAACCAGCGGTCACCAGCAAACGATCATCCATAAAGCCCAGGGTGTCGGAGACCGCCGCACTGCGGGCGAAGGTCTTGGCGGTGATGCCCGGGTCGTTCAAGTCGCCGCCCACGAAGCTGCCTTTGACCGGCTCGGCAACGTCCACCGGGTTATAGATATTGCTGGCGTGGCCGGTGAAGTCGAAGTCATAGGCATTGCGGGTCTGGGCCCAGATCCCGGTCAACCCGAGGTTCAGCTTGTGGCTGACCGGGCCGGTCTGGAACTTGCCGTTCAAGCCTGCCATCAGGCTGGTGTTGTCTTCCTGGTGGGCGATGCGCGAGCCACTGACGGTGGCATTGCCCAGGGTGTCGTTCAATGTGACCGACGAGTAGCGGCCGATCTCGTTGGTGTGCTTGGCACCGCCGGCGACATAAGCGGTCCAGTTGTCGTTGAGGTCGTACTCGGCGCGCAACATGCCGAAGGTGTCTTCCAGGCTGCTGGTGCCCCAGCTCGGCGCGTAGTTGGTGTCGGCCGAAGGTGCGTTGGGGATATGGGTCAGGTTCTGGCCAAGCAGCACGGTGTTGCGCCCGCCATTGATCTGCTGTTTCGAGTAGACAAAATCCCCCGACAAACGCAGTGCATCGCCGCGATAATCCAGGCCAACCGCAAACAGCTTCGAGCGCTGGCTCTCGTCGTCGACCCCGGTATCGCCCTCACGCTGGGAGATATTCACCCGCGCGCCGAAGCGATTGTCTTCACCAAAGCGCTGGCCGATATCCAGGTGCTCGCCGACCCGGCCATCGCTGCTGATATCGGTGCTGAAGCGGCGCAACGGCACATCATCGGCGCGCTTGGGTTGCAGGTTCACACCGCCGCCAATCCCGGAGCCGCCGGGCGTCACGCCGTTGATAAAGGCGTTGGGGCCCTTGAACACTTCAACCCGTTCCAGGGCGTCGGTGGACATGATCTGGCGCGGCAGGATGCCGTACAAACCGTTGAACGAAATGTCGTCGCCGTTCAGCGGCAGGCCACGGATCACAAAGGCCTGGGCCTGGTTGGCATAGCCTGACGCCTGGCGCACGGACGAGTCGTTGAGCAGCACATCACCGACGTTTTCGGCCTGCTGGTCACGAATCAGTTTTTCGGTATAGGACGACATGCTGAAGGGCACGTCCATGATGTCCTGATTGCCCAGCACCCCCAGTTGCCCGCCGCGAGCGACCTGGCCGCCGGCATACACCGGGGCCAGGGCGTTGGGCGTAGGTGCGTCGGCGCTGATGGTGGTAGCACCCAATTCCAGAGCCTTGCCGTCCTGACTGTTGTTCGCATCCTGCGTGGTTTCTGGAGTTGCAGCGTGAGCAGCGAGGCTCAGGGAGCAGCAAAGGGCGAGCAGGGTAGGGCGAAACGGCACAGCAAAACGGCTGGAAGTGGGCATGGTCGATCCTGACGGCGAACCGTCAATGTGAGGAAAAGGGCAACAACGTTGCGCGTCCTCGCTGCGCGGATACGACTCCGGTGCGAATGATAGTAATTGTCATTAATATTCTGCAACAAGTTTGTGAGATTGTTGTCTTCGTGCGTGTAGGCCATTTCGGTTAAATCGCCGCGCCTTGTCACAGGCCGAGTAGAATCACGCCCTGAAAGCGATTCTTGAGGTGTGGCAAGGTGGATTTACAGCAGGGGTTTGTCCTGACCCGGCATTGGCGCGACACCCCGGCGGGCACGGAGGTCAGTTTCTGGCTGGCCACCGATCACGGCCCAAGGTTTGTGCGCTTGCCGGTGCAGACCTCCGTGATGTTCATCCCCCAGGCCCATCGCAAGCCTGCCGAGCTGCAGCTCAAGGGTGAGCGCGGCATTGAGTTGCGCGACCTGGCGCTCTGCGACTTCCACCATCGCCCTGTGTTGGGCCTCTACACCAAACAACATCGCCAATTGATGGACCTGGAAAAGCGCCTGCGCAAAGCCGGCATCGACGTCTACGAAGGCGATGTGCGCCCACCCGATCGCTACATGATGGAACGCTTCATCACCGCGCCAGTGTGGTTTGGCGGTACGGCGGGCGAGGGCGGCATGCTGGTGGAGGCGCAGATGAAACCCGCGCCGGATTACCGCCCGCCACTCAAGCTGGTGTCGCTGGACATCGAGACCACCGCCCAGGGCGACCTGTATTCCATCGCCCTGGAAGGTTGCGGCGAGCGCCAGGTGTACATGCTTGGCCCGCCCAACAAAACTGACGCAGTGGACTTCAAGCTCGACTACTGCGACACCCGCGCCGAACTGCTCGAACGCCTGAACCAGTGGCTCGCCACCCATGACCCCGACGCGATCATCGGCTGGAACCTGGTGCAGTTCGACCTGCGTGTCCTGCACGAGCATGCGCAACGCTTGAACGTGCCGCTGCTGCTGGGCCGTGGCGGTGACGCCATGGGCTGGCGCGAACACGGCAGCCGCAACCACTACTTCGCCGCGGCAGCCGGGCGGCTGATCATCGATGGCATCGAAGCCTTGCGTTCGGCCACCTGGAGTTTCGAATCCTTCAGCCTGGAAAACGTCGCACAGACCTTGCTTGGCGAAGGTAAATCGATCTCCACGCCGTACCAGCGCATGGACGAAATCAACCGCATGTTCGCCGAGGACAAGCCCGCGCTGGCGCGCTACAACCTCAAGGACTGCGAGCTGGTCACGCGAATTTTCGAGAAGACCGAGCTGCTGAAATTCCTCCTGGAGCGCGCCAGCGTCACCGGCCTGCCAGCGGACCGCAACGGTGGTTCGGTGGCAGCCTTCACTCACCTGTACATGCCGCTGATGCACCGCCAGGGTTTCGTCGCGCCGAACCTGGGAGACAAACCACCCCAGGCCAGCCCCGGCGGGTTTGTCATGGACTCGCGCCCGGGCCTCTACGAATCGGTGCTGGTACTCGACTACAAAAGCCTTTACCCGTCGATCATCCGCAGCTTTCTGATCGACCCGGTGGGCCTGATCGAAGGCCTGCGTCACCCCGAAGACAGCGAGTCGGTGGAAGGCTTTCGCGGGGCGCGTTTTTCCCGCACCCGGCATTGCCTTCCGTCGATTGTCGCGCGGGTTTCCGAAGGCCGCGAAGTGGCCAAGCGCGAACACAACGCGCCGCTGTCACAGGCACTGAAAATCATCATGAACGCCTTCTACGGCGTGCTCGGTTCCAGCGGTTGCCGCTTCTTCGACACGCGGCTGGCGTCGTCCATCACCTTGCGTGGCCACCAGATCATGCGCCAGACCCGCGAACTGGTTGAAGCCCGGGGTTATGAAGTGATCTACGGCGACACCGACTCTACCTTCGTCTGGCTCGGCAGCGCCCACTCCCAGGAAGACGCCACGCGTATCGGCCTGGACCTGGTGCAGCACGTCAACACCTGGTGGCGTGAACGCCTGCAGAATGAGTTCGGCCTGCAAAGCGCCCTGGAACTGCAATACGAAACCCACTTCAGCCGCTTCCTGATGCCGACCATTCGCGGCGCGGAAGAGGGCAGCAAGAAGCGCTACGCCGGGCTGGTCACCCGTGCCGACGGCAGCGAAGAAATGATCTACAAAGGCCTGGAAACCGTGCGCAGCGACTGGTCGCCCCTGGCCCGGCAATTCCAGCAGGAGCTCTACCAGCGGATCTTCCACCGCCAGCCTCATCAAGACTACGTACGCGACTACGTACGTCGCACCTTGAGCGGTGAACTCGACGAATTGCTGATCTACCGCAAACGCCTGCGCCGGCAATTGGGCGACTACGAACGCAACGTGCCGCCCCACGTGCGTGCCGCGCGGCTGGCCGACGAATACAACGACCGCCAGGGTCGCCCGCGCCAGTACCAGAACGGTGGCTGGATCAGCTACGTGATCAGCGTCAACGGCCCCGAACCGCTGGAAGTGCGCCAGGCACCGATCGACTACGACCACTACGTCACCCGGCAACTGCAACCGGTGGCGGATGCGATCCTGCCGTTTGTAAACGACGACTTCGGCACCCTGGTGGGTGGCCAGATGGGCTTGTTCTAAAACGGCTTGCCTTGCAGTGGCGAGAGCCTGCAATCTTGGCCACTGACGACCACCAGACGGCGCAGCACTCCCATGACTGAAATCACCCTGACCGGCACCACGGTCGAACTCCGCCCCCTGCAACGCGAACACTCGGCTGCCTTGGTACAGGCCGCCGCCGACGGGCAACTGTGGAACCTCAAGGTGACCAACGTGCCGGGCCCCGACACCGTCGAGAAGTACGTGGACATCGCCCTGGCCGGGCGTGAGGCGGGCACCATGATGCCGTTTGTCATCGTGCGCCGCGACACTGGTGAGGTGGTGGGCAGCACACGGTTCTGGAAGGTTGACCGGGTCAACCGCAAGCTGGAGATCGGCCACACGTATATCAGCCAGTCGGTGCAGAAATCCGGGGTCAACACCGAGGCCAAGCTGTTGCTGCTGACCCACGCGTTTGAAGTGATGGAGTGCGTGCGGGTGCAATTCACGACGGATGAACTGAATGAAAAATCCCGGGCCGCGATCCTGCGCCTCGGTGCGGTACAGGAAGGCATCGTGCGCCACGAGCGCATCATGCCCGATGGCCGCAAGCGCAACTCGGTGCGCTTCAGCATCATTGATCCGGAATGGCCGCAGGTGAAAGCGGGGTTGCTGGCCAGGCTGACTCGCTAGGGCTTGTGGCTCAGCTCTTCCACCAGCTCATCCATCCGGTCGGCAATTTTCGGCGTGGTCGACAACACAAAGCCTTTTTGCGTGCCCACATAGGTCTCGACGATATACAGCGTGTCGCCCACATCCAGCCCCAATTCCTGCAAGGCTTCGTCCGGCAGGCGAATGGCGCCGTCGCCGTCCCAGTCTTCGATCGTGACGCGTTTACTGTGCATGATGGCTTCCCGTTGAGCGATTGAACGGCCTAGCCTAACACCTCAAGCGACTGCAGGAGCCACTGCAGTGGTCATGATGAGCATCCGCAATCAGAAGAAACAATGAGGCCCAAGGTGGCTAAACGCCTTGCGTCGCGGGCGTGCTGACCTACGCTTTCTGAAGCTGGCGTAGGAATCATCCTTGAATTTGACTGTCGCAGACATGAAACTCAAGAACCCTGCATGGAATTCAAAGGAGGTGTGCATGCTCATCCGGTCGCTGACCCTGGCTACCTTGATGGCTTTTACGGGGCCGCTGCTGGCCGCGGATGATCTCAATCCGCTCAAGCAGGACCTGGGCAAGTCACGCCCGTTGGTGGTGGTGGAACTCGACTCCGGCAACCCAACGTTGGCCACTCTCAAGAAACAGCTGGAAGAGCCTGCCAACAAGCAGTCCTTCGAAGAGCGCAGCATGGTGCTCTACACCGTGTCCTTCGGCAGCATCGGCGCCGAAGGCGAGAAGTTCGCCAAGGAGGCCAAGGACAACAAGAAGCTCGCCCCGCCTGAAACCAATGCGCTGATCCGCGCACTCAAGTTGGGTGCCGGCAGTGGCACCAAAGTGATTCTGGTGGGCAAGGACGGCGAGAAAAAACTCGAGAAGACCGTGCCACCGGACACCCTCAACCTGGCGGATTTCTTCAGCGCGATTGATCAGATGCCCCAGGCTGAAAAGGAGCTTGCCGCCCCGGCCGAACCGGAACCGGCTGCGCCGAAAGCCGCGAAGCCTGGCAAAGCTGTGAAGCAAGCACCTGCTTCACAGCAACTGGACGACTGACCCACACTGTAGGAGCGAGCTTGCTCGCGAAAATCGTTAACGAAGACGCGGCCTCTCTGAATGGCCACGCCATCCTCAGGTTTTTCGCAAGCAAGCTCGCTCCTGCAAGTTGAGTAGTTGCAGCCTCTGCACTGTGCAGCATATGATAAACATTATCATTTGCACTCTGCGCGCCCTTCATGTCCCCGACCCCATCGGCAACTCCCACTGACCTGGCCACGCTTTACCAGCAGCAACACCGCTGGTTGCAGCAATGGCTATGGCGTCGTTTGAACTGTTCGCAGAGTGCCGCCGACCTGGCCCAGGACACGTTCCTGCGCTTGCTCACCAAGAACCAGCCCCTTGAAGTCCAGGCACCTCGCAGCTTTCTGGCGAAAGTCGCGCAGAGCGTGTTGTCCAATCACTACCGCCGGCAAAAACTCGAAAAGGCCTATTTGCAGGCCCTGACGCTGTTGCCGGAAGAGTCGGCTCCCAGCGCTGAAACCCAGTGGATTCTTCTGGAAACCCTGATGGCCCTAGACGAAGTACTCAGCCGCCTGGCACTGCCGGTGCGCCAGGCATTCCTGTGGTCGCAACTCGACGGCTTGAGCCATGGGGAAATTGCCGAACGCCTCGGCGCGAGCATCACCACCGTCAAGCGCTACATCGTCAAGGCGGGCGCCCAGTGCATCCTGCTGGACAGCCAGCGTTGATCAAGCCGTCGCCACTGTCTTTGGACGCGGCCGAGCAGGCCATGCATTGGCAGCTGGAATTGCAGGCGCCGCAGGTCAGTGAGCAAACCCGCGCCGAATGGCTCGCCTGGCGCCAGCAAGACCCAGCCCATGAATTGGCGTGGCAGCATTCCCAACGGTTTTTCCAGCGGATGCAGGACGTGCGCGCGCCGGCTCATCAGGCATTGGTGAAGGCCGCACTGTTGCCGGCATTGTCGCGGCGCCGGGTGATCAAGAACCTGGCCCTGCTGCTGGCAGCCGGCAGCGTGGCGTGGACGGCCCGGGATACACCCTTGGTGCAGCACTGGACCAGCGACTACAGCACCGGCGTCGGCGAGCAATGGCGCATCGACCTGGCAGACAATACGGAAGTCCAGCTCAATACCGACACCGCCATCGACGTGAAATACACCGACGATACCCGGCAAATCCATCTGCTGCGGGGAGAAATCCTGGTGTTGCCTAACCCGGCGGACACGCGCCCGTTATGGGTCAAAACCGCCGAAGGCCTGACCCGTGCCTCCGCCAACCGCTTCAGCCTTCGCCAGCGGGGCGGTTTTACCCAACTGGGTGCGGACCAGGGCGTGCTCTCGGCCCAGATCCCCATGGGCACCATCAGCCTGCAACCTGGGGAGATCATCAGTTTCGACGCCAACACACTGCTGGCGCGCAGGGCGCAGCGCGACGGCGAGCTGGCCTGGAGTCGCGGCATGCTGGTCGCTCAGGGGCGGCGCCTGGAAGACTTCCTCCATGAACTGAGCCGCTACCGGCGGGGCCACCTGGCCTGTGATCCAGCCGTGAGCGAGCTGCGAGTGTCCGGCACGTTTCCCTTGGGCGACACCGACCGCATCCTCACGACACTGGGCCAAACCCTCAAGCTGGACGTGGAGCATTTCACGCGTTTCTGGGTCACCCTCAAGCCACGACGAAACCTGGCCTGAATTTATTTTCGCCCAAGGGTGGTCCGTTTGCGTTTCTCACGAGACTCGTATCCCCAGAAGCCAACTTTACTGGGGAGCAGGGCATGCAAGCGCGACAACCGATACGTACAACATTGAAAAAAACACTGGCCGTCGCGGTGGTCCGGGGCATTGCCAGCCTGGCCATGGCGGCGCCCGTGCTCTTGGCGCCGGCGTGGGTACAGGCGGCTGAGCAACACACATTCGATATCAAGCCAGGCTCCCTGGCTGCTGCGCTGAACCAGTTCGGCCAGGTCACGCACATCCTGCTGTCTTACCCGGCGGTGCTCACCGAGGGCAAAACCAGCCCTGGCCTGCAAGGGCTGCATGACCTGGACAGCGGCCTGGCGATCCTGCTCGGCAACACCGACCTGCAAGCCGTGCGCGGCAGCGGTGACAGCTATTCCCTGGAACCGCGCCCCACCGGCGACGCCCTGCAACTGGGTACCGTGTCGATTTCCGGCAAGGCCCCGGGTTCGACCACCGAGGGCACCGGTTCCTACACCACCCAATCGTCCAGCAGTTCGACGCGCCTGAACCTCACACCCAGGGAAACCCCGCAATCGCTCACAGTGATGACCCGCCAACGCCTGGATGACCAGCGCCTGAGCACCCTCAGCGATACCCTCGACGCCACCCCCGGCATCGTCGTGCTACGCGACGGCCTGGGCTCGGAGAGCGACAGTTACTTCTCCCGGGGTTTCCAGATCCAGAACTTCGAAATCGACGGCGTGCCCACCGTCACCCGTATGGACAACTACACCCAAAGCATGGCCATGTATGACCGGGTGGAAATCGTACGCGGCGCTACCGGCCTGATCAGCGGCATGGGCAATCCCTCGGCCACCATCAACCTGATTCGCAAACGCCCGACAGCCCAGCCCCGCGCCAGCGTCACGGCCACGGCGGGCAACTGGGACCGCTATGGCAGCGGTCTTGACGTGTCCGGCCCGCTGACCGAAACCGGCAACGTGCGCGGGCGGCTGGTGGCGGACTACAAGACCGAACACGCCTGGATCGACCGCTACAAGCAAGAAACCCAACTGCTCTACGGCATCACCGAATTCGACCTGAGCGAAGACACGCTGCTGACCATGGGCTTCAGTTACCTGCGCACTGACGTCGACTCACCCGCCCGTTCCGGCTTGCCCACGCGCTTTACCGACGGCTCGCGGACCAACCTCAGCCGCTCGTTGAACACTGCACCGGCCTGGTCCTATAACGACCACGAGCAAACCAGTTTCTTCACCTCCATCGAGCAGAAGTTCGATAACGGCTGGAGCGCCAAGGCGGAATTCACCCACAGCGAAAACCAGTTCGACGAGGTCTTCAACTACGTCAACGGCTCCCTCAATCGTGACGGCAGCGGCACCACTCAACTGCCGGTGCGTTTCTCCGGCACACCACGCCAGGACAACCTCGACCTCTACGCCACCGGGCCGTTCGACTTGCTGGGGCGCGAGCATGAGTTGATCGCCGGCGTCACCCTGTCCAAGTACCGCGAAAGCGTGCCCAGTTACGGCGGTTGGCACTACGACTATTCCGGTTCGCCGGCGGGCGCCATCGACAACCTGTTCACCTGGGACGGGCATTCGGCCAAGCCGGACTTCAACGTTACCGGCAAGTCCTCGGCGGATGAGAGCCAGTACGCGGCCTACCTGAGCACGCGCCTGCGGGTTACCGATGACCTCAGCGTGATCCTCGGCAGCCGGGTGATCGACTGGAAGCGTGAAACTGAAGACCGACCTTATGCGGGGGATGCGACGCGCACCGATGAATCGCAAACCGGGGTCTACATTCCCTACGCTGGGGTGGTGTATGACCTGACCGAGAACTGGTCGGCGTATGCCAGCTACACCAAGATCTTCAATCCCCAGGCAACCTGGGTGCGGGACATCAACAACAAGCCCCTGGAGCCGATGGAAGGCAAGGGCTATGAAGTGGGCCTCAAGGGCAGCTTCTTCGATGAGCAACTGAATACCAGCCTGGCATTGTTCAAGCTGGAACAGGACAACCTGGCAATCTGGATCGATACCCCGGGCGGCAATACCTATCGCAACGAGAAAGGCACCACCACCGAAGGCGTGGAGCTGGAACTCAGCGGTGAACTCGCCGAAGGCTGGCAGGCATCCGCCGGCTACGCGTACGCGGTGAGCACGGATGCCAACGACAAGCGCATCGTCACCACCTTGCCGCGCCAGAGCTTGAAGACCTTCACCACCTACCGCCTGCCGGGGGACTTGAACAAGGTCACCGTCGGCGGTGGCGTGAACTGGCAGAGCAAGGTAGGCGAGGACCTGCACACCTTCAGCCAGGGCAGCTATGCGATTGCCAACCTGCTGGTGCGCTACGACATAACCCCCAAGCTCAGCACGTCGGTCAACCTCAACAACCTGTTTGACCGGGAGTACCTCAGTTACGCGGGCAACCACGGGATGTATGGTGCGCCGCGTAACCTGATGACCAGCCTCAAGTACGACTTCTAGGGTCGACCGGCCTGGGGCGCCGGTTTAGGCCCCAGGCTTCTCACCCGCCACGGCCGGCGCCTTGCGCACCGGGAACGGGAAGTAGAAGAACCGCAGGAACGCCACCCGCTTGATCACCTCGCCGATCATCAACGGCACCACCACCGCCACCACCAGCCCGATAAACGCGGCCGCCACATCCGGCAGGCCCAGGTGCTGCAGCAGCGCGATGGTTTTGTGCTGGATCTCGCCATGGAAAATCAACAGGATCAGGGTCGACTGCCCGATGTAGGTCATGGCGCGGGTCAATACCGCGGAGGTCATCATCAACCCGGCCAGCGCCCAGCAGATGTACACACCGATCACCGCCAGTGCACTGGTCCACAACCAATGGTCATAGCGCCGTTGGGCCAGGTCCATGGTGTCCCAGGTCGGGATGAAAATCGCGAAGTACACCACCAGCGCCACCACCATGCTCAGCAGTGAGCTCTGGTGTTTGCGCAGAACGTCCCGCAGCAGGTAACCGAGAATGAAATAGGTACTGCTGATCAACGTGACATCCAGGCTGAAGGGCAGCCCCGGCATCGTCCAGGTCTGGCCGCCGACGGTGATCGGTACCTGCCAGAACCAGTCCAGGGTCCAGACCCCCAGCAGCAACTGCACGCCCACCACCACGCAACTCCACACCAGTGACAGGCCCAGGCGTTGCATCAGCCGCAGCATCACCCAGGCAAACAGTATCGCCGCCCAGAAGTGCGGCAGAAACCACAAGGCCTGCCAGGGCAGGGTATCCACCGAGGCGTACAGCACGCCGCCAATGTCGGGCAGCAGCGGCTGGCCGCGCAGGATATCGCGCACCAACACGTATGCCAGCATCGTGGTGAAGAACGGCTTGAGCAGGGCATCGGCCTTGCGCACCGCCATTTCAACGAAGGGCTGCTCGGGCTTGAAGAACACTCCGGACAGGAAGAAGAACAGCGGCAGGATAAAGACCGCGAGTATCGGGTACAGCAAATCCGGGGAATGCTCCACGAACCAACCATGCCCGAACACGATGATCAGGATGCCAATGCCCTTGGCAATATCCATTTGAATCCAGCGTTTTTTCACCTGACTGCTCCCACTCTATAAATCTGCCTTGCGCCACGGCTTGAGCCACAGGCCCATGCCCAGCAACACCACGGCCCCAGCCAGGGTGCTCAACCCCAACTGCAGCCAAATACCTTGAACCCGAAACAACACCAACGCCGCCACGCTCATCACCAGCCCACTCAACAACCAGTGCCCCTTCCAGGGCAGGGCGCCGAGCAAGGCCTGGCGTTGCATCAGCAGCAACGCGGTGCACAGCACGCCGGCGAGGGCGGCCAGCGGGATACCCGCCAGGCCAAACACAAACGGCAGCACACCCAGCAGCACCACGTTCACCAGGCTGCCCAGCAACTCGCAGCGCAGCGGTTGGCGGGTGTCGCCGGCGGCGTAGGCATAACGCGCCAACAGGGCGTTCCAGGCGCCGAACACCAGCGGCACGGCAAACCAGGCCAGCAGTAGCGGCAACGGCGAATCCACCGACTGCTTCGGCAGCAGCAACGCCACCAGGCTCGGCGCTGCGGCCACCAGGCCAACGCCTGCGGGCAGGGTCAGCAGGCTGGCGGTTTCCAGGCCGCGCTTGAGCAGGGCCAGGCGCTCGTCGCCCTGGCGCCGGCTCATCATGCCCAGCAGCACCTGGTTGAGGCTCATCAGCGCAATCAGTGGCAAGTTCATCAGCTTGCGGGCCAGGTTGACCCAGGTCACCGCGCCTTCGCCCAGCAACGACGCCACCAATCGTTCAATCAATGCCAAACCCTGGCTGGCGCCATTGCTCAGCAGCAATGGGCCGATGCGCCCGCCCAGCTCGCGCAATTCCAGGGTCGAAGCCCGCAGCCGCCAAGGCCGCCAGCCCAGGCGTAACATCGACGGCAACAGCGCCAGGGGCATCAGGAAACTGCCCGTGAGGCAGGCCAACGCCAGGGAGTGCGGTTGCGTGGCGGTGCCGGCGAGGGCCAGGTAGGTCACCGGCGGCAGGTTGAACAGCAACGAACCGAGCCCCGCGACCACAAAGCGCTCGCTGGCCTGCAACGGAATACTGAACAGCGCATGCAGCATCAATCCCGGCACGCTCCAGGCGAGGATCTGCAAGTTGCTGCTGGCAAGGCTGGTGGCCGTTGCAGCGAGGCCCGGGCCGAGCAGTTGCACCAGCCACGGCGCCAGCAGCGTCAACAGCAGGCTGGTCACCAGCGCAATCAACAGCAGCGCCGGGAACAACACCGCCAGCCAGTCCAGGCGTTCGCTCTCCTTGCGTTGCAAGTACAGCGGCAGGGCGGCGGCGCTCAGCACGCCACCGGCCAGTGACATACGCAAGGCTTCGGGCAAAAACAGCGCAATCAGAAACGCATCGCTGCGCTCACCCGCGCCCCACGCGGCCACCAACAACCACTCACGGGCAAACCCGAGGCACAGTCCCAGCAGGGTTGCCAGGGTCAACCAGAACGCCGATCCGAGCATGCCTAGGGTCCGACGCTATCGAGCACGGGCTTGCGATATGACACGGTCTTGGCCTGTGGCAGCCGCGCCGGAAACAGTCGCCGCGCCTCCAGCACGTTGATCCCTACCATCAGCCAGAACAGCGCAATCATCACCAGGGCGAAACTGAAGTAGTGGTCAAAAAAGCCGCTGACCAGTGCCGACAGAATCCCCGCCGTGCTGCCCAGCCAAATCGCGTTGTCCTTGGTCAGGCGGATCGGGCCGATTTCCGGCCGGGACTCACGCCACCAGCGCCAGGTCACCGCGATAAACAGCAGCATGCTGATCACGCCGGTCTTGTAGACGAAGTTCAGCCACAGGTTGGAGATCCCCAGCAAGTGCGTGCCCGGCACTGGCGGGTCAACCTTGAAGCCAATGCCCAGCGGGTAACTGGCGACGGCCTGGGGGAACATCCGGTATTCGTCGAAGCGCACTTCGGTACTCGCGTTCTGGGTCGAAAAGATCGTCGCCAGACGTTCCTGCAACGGTGGATACGACAGCACCAGCGCCACGGCCAATGCCACGCCGATCATCAGCAAACGCCCGGTATATGGCACCCGCCGCGACGCCATCCAGATCAGCACCAGCGCCAGGCTGACCATCGCGCCCCGGCTACTGGCCAACAGCAATGCCGCTGCGCCCAGGCAGGCAACGCCCAGGCCGAGGCCGCGTTTCCAGCCGGTGTTGGTGATGCCGTAGCAGAACGCCAACGGCAGCAGCAACGCCATGATCCCGCCGGTGGCGTTGGGGTGCATCCACGGCGAACCCATCCGCGAGGCCATGGCGCCCAGGCCCAGGGACAGGGTGTCGAGGCTGCCGTAATTCATCAGGGTCAGGATCGGCAACATGCCCGAGGCCGAGCGCGAGCGGATAAACACGCCGATGGACATCACCAGCATCGCCAGGGTGCCCAGCAACAACGCGATCACCAGCGCTTCGCGGTTCTTCTGCTCAACCAGCAGCTTGGCGGCGAGGAACAGCACCGACAGGTTCAGCAACCAACGCAACCAGTTCGCCAGGCCGCTGGCCTCGGCGGTAATGCTCACCTGGCCGACGATAAACGGCACCACCGTGAAGATCATCAGCCACATCAACATGCGGTCGGTAGGGCGCCGGGACAGCGGTGGCGCAGCCGGCAGGCGCGAGAGGAAGCCGTGCCAGATCACCGCGGCCCAGGTCAGCGCAATCAACGCCTCACTGACCGTACTGCGAATCCCCAGGTTAAGCGTGGAGTAGGGCATGAACGTCGCCACCAGGGCGAACAGCAGCAGCCCCCAGAACGGGAACCGCAAAATCGTCACGGCAGCGGCCAGGCCGATCACCGCCAGCACGGCCTTGGCCGGGGAAAGGAACAGGATCAACCCACCAAACAGCAGGCCGAAGACGATGGCGACGAGGCTACCCAGTGAGATTCTCAATTCAATTCCTCGATCAGTTCGGCCAGGCGCCGACGGTAGGCCTGGTGGTTGAAACGTTCGGCCCAGCTGCGTAACTGTTCAGGTGGTTGTTCGACGGGTTGGTCGGCCAGGTGCAGCATCAATTGCACCAGCGCCGCACCGTCGGTGGGTGAAAACCGTGGCGCCAGGGGCGGGGTTATTTCGTCAAGCGAGGTACCGCTGGCTACCGCGACCGGGGTGCCGACGCTCAGGGCTTCAATCACCGGCAAACCAAAGCCTTCGGCATAAGAAGGCTGCCACAGGCGCGAGGCGTTGCGATAGAGCCCGTGCAACTCGGCATCGGAGACGCCGCTCAACGCGCGTATCCCGGGGTAGTTGCGCTGTGCTTCGGGCAAATGCTCCAGGCTGCCCACCAGCACCAGTTCCGGCACGCTTGGCGATTGGCTGCGCGCCTGCTGCCAGGCGTCCACCAGGAATGGCACGTTCTTGCGCAATTCCCGGGTGCCCACCAGCAGCCAATAGCGCTCGGGCAGTTGCCGGGCCGAGAGGTCTGCCGGCAAGCCGACAAAACCGACCACCTGATTGGGCAACACACGAATCTTGCCGGCCGCCTTGGGAAACAGCCGCGCCGTTTCATCGGCACTGTACTGCGAAGGCGTCCACACCCGGTCCGCCGTGTGCACCGCATAGGTGATCGACAGGCGATCGCTGGCCTTGTAGATCATCGCCTTCAGGCGATTGGCGTGGTAGTTGTCCAGGGTGATCTGAAACAGGTCATGCAGCAGCACCACGGTACGCAGGCCTTTGGGTTTGGGGGGCAGCGGCAGGCCCATATTGAAGGTGCTGATGTACACATCGATCTGCTCATCGCGCAGGGCCTTGGGCAAGAATCCCGCCTCGAAACGCAGGCGCTGATGGGGTTGATGCATGGCGGTCTTGGCGCAGCCCCAGTCCGGGCAATGCGCATTCAGGCGCAGTTCATCGCCCAGCGGCGCGACGGTAAAGCGTTCCAGCTCGATACCGGGCATGGCGCGCAGGGCATCTTCCAGGGCGTATACCTGGCGACTGATGCCTGATTGCGGCGAGGTGCCGACGGTACGGTAATCGAGGCCTACGCGCATGCCGGCTCCTTTTGGTTCAGGGGCGACAGTTGGGCGTACACCTGCTCCAGCTGGCTGGCAGCGACGCTCCAGTCATGGGCGCGGCGCACATAGGCGCGACCGGCTTCGCCCATCGGCGCTGCGGTTTCAGGCTGTTGCAGCAGGCGCACCACGGCGTCGGCCAGGCTGTCGGCGGTCTGGCCGCCGAGGTAGTCCAGGCCTTCCACCACATCCAGCCCGGACACGCCCTGGTCGGTACTCGCCAGCGGCAGGCCGGCGGCGAGGGCTTCGAGGACCTTTAGCTTGGAGCCTCCACCATGGCGCAACGGCGCCAAAAATACCGAGCAGCTCGATTGCAGGGCCAGCAGGTTGGGCACAAAACCTTGCCACTCGATGCGCCCGTCCTTCCAGCGTTCGCGCCAGCTTTCCGGCATACCGAAGCCGCAGACACTCATGCGTGCGTCGGGGCAGCGGGCCCAGACCTTCGGCAGGATTTCATCCAGTGCCCACTCGATGGCATCCACGTTGGGTGCGTATTCGTAG
Organism: Pseudomonas sp. SED1; assembly: GCF_034044025.1. NCBI lineage: Bacteria > Pseudomonadati > Pseudomonadota > Gammaproteobacteria > Pseudomonadales > Pseudomonadaceae > Pseudomonas > Pseudomonas sp. SED1. Next base: position 29,621 of record NZ_JAXCIS010000037.1, on the reverse strand, counting down.
TTGCCGAGAAACAGCACGCGGCGGGTCGCCGGGTCAGGGCGGGCGGCGGCGAAGTGCGCGCAATCCACACCGTTGACCACCACCGGCACCGGTTTGCCGGCAATCTGCGCCAGGGTCTGGGCATCGGCCTCAGTCACCGCGACCACTTGCGCGGCCTGGCGCATCACCCGACGTTCCCAGCGGCCGTAGCGCCATTGATCGTAGCGAATAAACGGCAGCGCCCAGCCGGGCAGGCGGTCGTAAGTCGCGGCGCCGAGGGACGATTCCACATTGTGTTCGGTCAGCACAAACGGCTGGGAGCGACGGGCCAACGCAGCTTCGTAAGGCTGGAAGGTGTAGGTGTGTTCGATCTGCACCACGTCCCAATGCTCGGTCAGCAATCGCTCGAAGGTGTCCTGCAGTTCACCCGACAAACCATTCACACTGGCCAGCAGCGGGTAGGGTGCAAACAGCCCGGCCAGCAGGGTTTTCAGGCTGCGCAGCGGGCGGCGCGGCAGGATGATCAGCTGTTCCAGAAAGGCTTCCAGCACCTGGCGATCCGTCAGCGATACCGCCTGTTTGTCATGCAACAGCAAGGTGATCCGGTGCCCGCGCGCAGCCAGGCTGCGCAGCAAATGAAACTGGCGCGTCTTGCCACCGCTGGTAGCGGGCCAAGGCGAGTAGGGCAGGATCCAGAGGATGCGCATGGGTGGCTTCAATCCCATAACAGAATTTGCAGGTTGGGCTTGACCGGTACATCCAGTCCATTGGTGCCACTCAACGGTGTTTCGGTGCTGCGCAATGGGTCGTACAAGGTGGCGGTGGTCAGGCCCGGCAAGTGCGCGTTGCCGCCACGGGCCGACCAGAAGAACCAGACCTTGCGCCCATCGGCACGGGTCCAGCCGATGCTGAACAGGCCGTCGGGCAATTGGTCGGCGGTGGGCGGATCGCCCGGGGTCAATTTGGGCCCGCTCACCTGCAGGAAATTCTTCAAGGCGGTATACGACGGCTTGGGATTGGTGTCGATGTCGAGCAAGCCATAACTCTGGTCGCGCACGCTGGCGCGCTGGTCCAGGTCACTCAGGGTGAACAGGAAAATCTTGTCAAAATCCAGCGCGCTCATCAGTGCGATGCGGCGCACGATGTAGTCGGCCTGGCCTTGAGGCGTGATGAAGTCCTGCAGCTCTTTCGGGCCTTTATAGGTCGACCAGCCCCACTCGGTGCTCCACAGGGTTTTGACCCCGGCGGCCCGCAGTTTCTGATTGAACGCGCTGGTTTTGGCAACAAAGTCCAGGTTCGACGGGTCGTTGCCTTCGGGCAATTGGGTGTAGGGGTGATAAGACACCACGGTATTCAGGCTCGGCAGGCCCAGTTGCAGCAGCTCGTCGAGCATGTTCTGCCCGTTGGGCATTTCGCTGAAGAACGCCATGCCGGCCGTCACCACCGGTTTGTTCGGGTTCACCACCCGCAGCGCGGCAGCGGTGACTTTCAAGAGATTCGCATAGCCGGCCGGGTCGGCGACGGGGCGCCAGAAACCCAGCAGGTTCGGCTCGTTCCACACCTGCCATGCATCCACGCTGGGGTAACGCTGGGCCAGCAACGCCATGCGGTTGGCGAAAATGCCCGGGTCCTTGGGCGGGAACTGGTCCTGGAAGCGCGAAAAGGCCGGCGCGGTGGTGACGAACTTCGCCGAGCCCACCAGGTAGAACACCGACTTGATCTGGTTCTGCTGCAGCTTGTTCACCAGCTCATCGAGGGTCGCCACGTTGTACTGGTTCTCGGCGGTTTCCAGCTGGTCCCAGTGCAGGTCCAGGCGCACCCATTCCAGGCCCAGGGCCTTGAGGCGGTCGATCTGCTTCTGATAACGCTCGGGGCTGAACCACAGGAACTGCGCGTTCACCCCCAGAAAATCTTTCCACACGACCTCTTTGCTGCTCTTGAGCACATGGCTCTCGGCATCGGCCGGGCGGCCCCAAAGAAAGGCGGTCAGGCCCAGTGCGGCGACGATCGCGAGGGTCGCCAGGTAAGTCCGTTTACGTGCCATGGTTGCCTCCTGCAATGGCTTCACTAAACAGCTTCGCGAACTTCTGCGCGGTCAACGGCCACAGGCGTTCACGACCAATCGCCGCGGCGCGTTCGGCCCAATCCTGGGCCTTTTGCGGGTTGCGTGCGAGCAGCAACAGTTGTTCGCTCAAGGCGGCTACATCGCCTTGTGGGTAGATGGCGCCATTGCCGCTGGCGACTTCTTCGGCAAACGCCCGGGCATCGGAGGTGATCGCGCCGCGCCCGCAGGCGGCAGCCCACGACAATGCACCGCTGGTGCCGCGCTGGCGGCCCAACAGGCCGAGCTTTTTCGATTCGCGATACGGCAGCACCATCACATGGTGCGCCTGGATCGTCTGCGGGATGTCGCTGGCCGGCAAATTCAGCCGCCAGTCGATGGAGCCGGCCAGGCCGAGTTCGGCGATCTGGCTGTTCAACTGCTCCAGGTAATTGCCGCCCGCGCCAAACGCCATTTCGGCGGCAGTGCCACCGGCCAGGGTCAGGCGCACACGGTCACGCAATTCGGGGGCTTTTTCAAAGACGGCGGCCAGGGCCTGCAACAGGTCTTCGATGCCTTTGCCACGGTAGATAAAACCAAAATACAGCAGGTGCAGCGTGTCCAGTGGCGGCAAGGCCACGGGCGGGATATCCAGGTTGGCGTGGTTGATCACCGCCACCTTGCCGGCGGGCAATTGCATGCGCGCCGTCAGGCAGTCGGCGCCCAGGCGGGTGAGGGTCACCAGCCGGGTCAGGCCCTGGGCGACGTGGCGTTCTTCGCGCAGGGTCAAGGGATCGGCCAGCACCACCGCCGCTTGCGGCAATGGGCTGGGCAAGGATTCCAGCAGGTTCAGCGGAAAGGGCAATTGCTCGCGCCGCCAGACCATGCGTTCCGGGTCATGCACCGTGGCAGTCAGTGGCAGCGCAGGGTAGGCCTTGCGCAATTCGCGCAGGGCCAAAAACTCCCCCAGGCGCCCACCGCCCAGCTCGGCGTGGACCAGGTCAACACTCTGCCAATCGAAACCGGCAATCGCCTGTTTGATCGACGTCGTGCTGCTGACCACGCCCGTCAAGGGCGTAGCCACCTCGACGCCCAGTTGCTCCAGTGCCGTCTTGAAATGGTTCGCGTAGTCGGCGATCCCATTCTTTTCCGGCGGCAGGGGAGCGAGCAGGGCGATGCGCATCAGAACGAACCCCGATATTTGGCGATGGTTTTCAGCACCTTGACCGGCACCTCGAACTTGCGGCGGTTGATGATGATGCCATCGACCTTGCCGAACGCCGTGGTGAGGATCGACAGTGCATGTTCCACCACCGGTACCGTGCTTTTTTGCGCTTCTACGACCAGCGCAATCAGGTCGGCACGGCGCAGGTTGATGAACGCGTCACGGTTGTCCAGCAGCGCCGAGGCATCCAGCAACACCACTTGGCCAGGAACCGCCGGCTCAATCCCGCCGACCCGTACCCGCACGTCATTCTCTTCCAGCAACTGGCGCAACTGCTCGACGATAAAACTCACCCCTTCACCGTGTCGCGCGGAGGTCAGCCCCAGGGTCAGGCCCTGCTCGGCAATACGCTCCAGCGGCAGCAAGCCATACAGGCGATAAATGCTCGCGTTGAAGGCGTTGGTGCTTTGCGCGGTACTGGTGTCCAGCTCCGGCAGCGTGGTCCACAGCGGCAGGCCGAATTTGCCTTCCACCAGGCCGCCGTCGTGGATCCGTTGATCCAGCAGGTAGCACAGGTAGATCACCAGCAGCCCGACCACGATGGAGAACGGGATCGCCAGCAACAGCATCAACAGGGTTTTCGGGAAGACGCGCCCAGGGTTGAGGGTGGCTTCTTCGATCACCGCGATGTTACTGATTTGGCTCTTGTCCAGTTCACGGTCGATCCGCGATTTCTCCAGGCTGTCGACATACAGCGCGTAGTTTTTCTCGGTGCCGTTCAGCTCACGGGCCAGGCGCGCCAGTTCCGGCTCAATGGCCAGGGCGTCCTTGCGTTGGGCTTCCAGCTCTGTCAGTTGCTTTTGCTGTTGCGTCAGTTGTGTGCGCAGCGCCAGGTTGTTGCTGGTTTCATCCAGCAGCACCCGTTGCAGGTGGATTTCCAGGGTGTTTGGCGCACGGTTTTCCGAGCTTTGCACCGTGTCGCTTTCACCGGCGACCTGGGCCTGCATGGCACGGATCGAGGCGTCCAGGGCTTTGACCGGCGGCGCGTTATCCGTGTAGGTACGCATCATGTCGGCTTTTTCCAGGAGCTTCTGGTTCAGCAGGCGACGCAAGTCTTGTTGCTGCGGGTTCAACGCGATCTGGCGAACCGTGGTCACCTCTTTGGGCTGGCCCTTGAGTTGATTACGGGTGCTTTCGATGGCGCTGTCAGACGAGGCAATCAGGCGGGTGGAGTTGAACACTTCGCCACGCAGCACGTTGATCCGCTCGGACAAGTCTTCCAGACGGTCAGTGATGCTCGATGCGCCGATCTCGTTCAAGTGCGTGAGGATCTGGTCCTTGTAGCTCTTGATCTGGGCAGCGCTTGAAGACACCTGGCCTTCATAGAACGCGTACAGGCTCTTGCGGCCCAACGCCTGGGTGCGCTCGTCGATGTACGTCTCGACCCAATCCTTGACCACCGCCTGGGCGATTTGCGGATCATCCCAACGGAAGCTGATGTCCATCACCGTAGAGCCGACGGCGTGGGTCACTTCGAAGTTTTTCTCCAGGCTTTTCGCCAGGCGTTCCACCGGGGTGGTTTCTTCGACGATGCCAACGGTTTCCAGCACCACTCGCACACCGTCAAACACGGCGCTGATGCCTTTTTTGACGTACCACTTGGTGCGTTTCCACACGCCTTCCGGCGGCTGCATCTTGTCCATCACTTCCAGGTAATGCTCGGCCACGGCACGTACGATGGGGCGCCCGGTCAGCAAGCGCTCTTCGTCGACAATCGGGTCGCGCTGAGTGCTCGGCATGACGATCGGCTGACGGTTGTTGACCTCGATCGGCATCGTCGAGTCACGGCCCGGTTTTACCAGCAACCGCGCGGTGGATTCATACTTGGCCGGCAGCAGGAACGCCCCCAGCAAAATGATCACCAGCGCGGCAATCGCCGCCAGTTTGAACTCGTGCTTGAAGATGAAGAACAGGCGCAGAAGATCACGAAAAGAACGGATCTCGATCATGGGATGTCGCTCCTTTAGTGGTTCGTGGTGTAGCTGTAGCCCACACCAATGGATTTGGTGAAGGGAATCAGCTGGTTCAGGTAAGTGTCCACGCCTTGGATCCGTTCGCCGACGTTGGACTTGGGTACAAACACCACGTCACCGCGTTGCAGCGCCACGGGCTTGCGGCCCAGTGCGCCGTTCTTCAGGTACTGGCTGAAATCCAGGAAGTAAGCGTGATAGATACCTTGGCCATCTTCACGCAGCAGGGCGACCATGCTCGCGTTGCCCACCGGGCTGACGCCGCCGGCACCGAGAATCGCCTGCTCCATGGTCGGGGCCGTGGCGATGGAGATCGCCGACGGGTTGAACACCGCGCCGCCGACGATCACCGTGTTACCCGGCGCCTGGTTGATATTCACCGTGACCCGAGGCTCGCGATACACCGGTGCGAGTTTCTGGCTCAGCTCGGCGGCGACTTCCGCCGGCGTGCGCCGCGCCACCTGGATCGGGCCCAGGAAGGGGTAGTTGATCTTGCCGTCGTTCTGCACGGTGTACAGCGTCAGCTCATAAATCGTGCTGACGTTGAACGCCGACAGGGTCGGCATTTCCCCGGCATCGCGGACGATCCGCAGCTGGTCGCCGATGCGGATCCGCTCCACCGCCGGCGGCAACTGGGCCATGCGATCGAGGGCCTGCTTGCCCTCGTTCACGGTCTTGCCATCGGGCGCGACGATCCGCGCGGGCGTATTGCAGGCGGCCAATGCCATCATGGCCAGGACGAGCAAGGTTCGTTTCATCAAAGGGGTCTTCCTGTAGGTCATGATGCTCACCTCCAATAACCGGGGAACATGCTGATGCGCCGCTTGAGGGCGAGGGGGAGCTGGCGCTCCAGATGGCCCAGCCGGTAGCCGAGCAATTTGAACGCGCTGCGCACCAGTACTTCGGGTACGCGGTGCAATGCACCGGCTTCGCGTAATGCTCGAAGCTCAGCCAGTACATAGCGTTTACCTTCACCGCCGGCATCGCCAAAAGCCTGGCGGATCCACGGCTCACGGCCGTAGAAAACGCCAATGTCGAAGTAGCGGTGAAACTCATCCATGAGACGGTAATCGTGGGAGTGATAGACCAGCGCGGTGGCGGCGTAGCGCACCTTGTAGCCTTCCAGCAGCATGCGGGCGGCGACGTAGGCGTCCTCGCTGCCGATCACATCCGCGGGGAAGCCACCGACGGCTTGCAGGGCGCTGCGCCGGTACACCGAAAAAGAATCCGAACTGAAGCAGGTCTTGATCCCCAACTCCGGCGCATCTGCCAGGCTTTTGCTGCGGCTTTGCGGCGGGTAGTTGAAGTGACGTGACTGGGCGCCCAGCACACCGGCATCCGGGTGCGGCAGTTGGCGGCCATACGCAACGCCGTTGAGCGGGTCCAGTTCCAGCTCGCCCACCAGGTTGGCGAAGGTCTCGGGTTCGGCAGGGATCGCATCCTGAGTCATCACGATCAGCGCGTCGCCGTCGACTTGCTCGCTGGCCCAGCGGCGCGTGCCGCCATGGTTGAAATCCTTGGCATCGATCACTTCGACCCGTACGCCGAACTCGCGAAAACGCGCCACGGTGTCATCGCTGGAGGCGCTGTCGACCACCAGGGTTTCGTCCGGTTGCAGGGTTTGCATGCGCAGCGCCGGCAGCAGCCTGTCGAGGTGGCTGGCCGCGTTGCGGGTCGGGATGATCAGGGCGGTTCGCATCAGCTTTTCACTTCGGCCGGAGCCCGGCCGTAAATGTCGTCAAAGCGCACGATGTCGTCTTCCCCCAGGTACTCGCCGCTCTGCACTTCGATCATCACCAGGTCGATGATGCCGGGGTTGGTCAAACGGTGTTTGTGCCCGGCCGGAATGTAGGTGGACTCGTTGGCGTTGATCAGGAATTCACGGTCGCCGTTGGTAATCATCGCCGCGCCGCTGACCACTACCCAGTGTTCGCTGCGGTGATGGTGCATCTGCAACGACAGCGAGGCGCGTGGCTTGACCACGATGCGCTTGATCTTGAAGCGGCTGCTTTCTTCCAGCACGGTGTAGGTACCCCACGGCCGGGTAACGGTGCGGTGCAGGCTGAAGGCCGGATGGTTCTGGCGCTTGAGCTCGGCGACGATGTAGCGCACGTCCTGGCTGCGGTTGGCGTCGGCAATCAGGATCGCGTCCGGGGTGTCGACGATGATCAGGTCACTCACGCCCACGGCGCCCAATACGCGCTTGGGCGAGTCGATGTAGCAGTTGTGCACGTCGTGCAGGATCGCTTCACCGTTGATTTGGTTGCCATTGGCGTCGCTCGGGGTGAGCTGGCGCACTGCGTCCCAGGAACCGATATCACTCCAGCCGATGTCGCAGGGCACCACGGCCACTTGCGCGGATTTTTCCATCAGCGCCACGTCGATCGAGATATCCGGCGCCGACCCGAAGCCTTCAGCGTTCAATTCGCGCTGGCGGCAGTTGTTGTTATTCAGGCTGTGGCTGTGGTCGAGGGCGGCTTTCGCGGCGTCCAGTACGGCGGGGGCGTGCAGCGCAAGCTCGTCGAGCAATGTGCCCGCCTTGAAGCAGAACATCCCGGCATTCCACAGGTGCTTGCCGCCGTCCAGATACCCCTGGGCGGTGGCCAGGTCGGGCTTCTCGACGAAACGCTTGACCCGGAAACCCTGGCCCAGTGCATCGCCTTGTTCGATATAGCCGAAGCCGGTTTCAGGGTGGTCGGGCTGGATGCCGAAAGTCACCAGGTAGCCGGCCTCTGCCAATTCGCGGGCCTGGGTGACGGCATCGGCGAAGGCGCTTTCATCGAGAATCAGATGGTCGGCAGGCATCACCAGCAACTGCGCCTCGCCGCCGAAATTCTCCTGCACGTGCAGGGCGGCCACGGCGATCGCAGCGGCGGTGTTGCGCCCGAATGGCTCCAGCAGCAGGTCGAGGGCCAGGTGGGTCTTGTTGACCACACGGTAGTCATCGAGGGTGCGAAACAGCATCTCGCGGTTGGTCACCGTCAGCACGCTTTCCACGCCCGGCAAGTGACTGGCCCGCAGGAAGGTCTTCTGCAACAGGCTCTGGTCGTCACGCATGCGCATGAAGGGCTTGGGCATGTTCTGTCGCGACACCGGCCACAGCCGGGTGCCCGAGCCACCGGAAATAATGCAGGGAATCAAGCCGTTGAGGGTGTTCATCAATAGACTTCCTTGGTCGAAAGGACGGCTGGGACCGTCATGAAAACGATGTACAAGTCGAACCACACCGACCACTTCGAGATGTATTCCAGGTCGTACTCAACGCGTTTTTGAATCTTGAACAGGGTGTCGGTTTCACCACGATAGCCGTTGATTTGCGCCCAGCCCGTGATGCCCGGTTTCACCCGGTGCCGCGAGCTGTACTCGCTGACGGCGACTTCGTAGGGCACGCCGGCGGCCTTGGTCGCGGTGGCGTGGGGGCGCGGGCCGACCATCGACATGTTGCCCAGCAGCACGTTGAACAACTGCGGCAGCTCATCGATGCTGGTCTTGCGAATGATCCGGCCCACGCGGGTGATGCGCGGGTCGCCACGGGTGGTCTGGCGGTCGGCGTTGAAGTCGCTCATCTCGGCGTACATCGAACGGAACTTGAACACCCGAATCACGTTGTCGTTGTAGCCAAAACGGTTCTGGCGAAACAGCACCGGGCCCTTGGAGTCGAGCTTGATGGCAATCGCCGTGATCAGCATGATCGGCGACAACGCCACAAGGCCAAGGGTCGCCAGAATCAGGTCTTCGCAGCGTTTGATAAACGGCGACCAACCCCGCAGCGGCACATGGGAGGTGTTGAACATCAGGATGCCGCCGACATCGGTGATGCGGCTGTGGCCATAACGCAGGGCGGCCATGTCGGGCACCAGCATCACGTTGACCGACATCTGCCGCAGGCGCTTCACCAGCCCGTTGATCCGCTGTTCGGCGGCCCAGGGCAGGGTGATCATCACTTGGTTGACCTGCTCGGAGCGGATCAGCTTTTCCAGGTCGCGGGTATTGCCCAGCAGCGGCAGATTGCTCAGTTCCTTGGGGATGCGCTCGGTGCGGTCGTCGATAAAACCGATCAGGCCGGAGCGGATATCACCGTTGCGTTGCAAGTGGTCGGCCACGTGCACGGCGGTGTCGGTGAAGCCAAGGATCACCGTACGCTGCAAGTATTTGCCGTTGGCCATCAGGTTGCGGAACAGACGCAGCATCACGATCCGCTCCAGCCCGAACAACGCGAGGCTGGCGACAAACCAGAACGCCAGGTTGCGCGGGCTCAACTGCGGGAACATCAGCAGAATCTGGTACATGAACAGCAGGATGCAAAACGCCGAAGACCAGGCCACCAGCATGGTGCGAAACCGCAGGCGGTTGCTGAACAACTCCTCGGAGTAAACCCCCATGGCCTGGAACAGAATAATCGTCAGGATCGCGAAGAACAGCAGCAAGCCGAGAAAGTGCGCGCGCAACTCGGAGGCCATCGGTTCTGGATAAAACACGAGGATCAGCGCTGGCAAAACGGCGGTGAGACCGTGCATCAACTTTACGAAAACAACGAAAAACTCAATAAAACCGGCCCGGGTCAAAAACAGGCTGTCGACTGACGACTTCTCGCGCATAAAAACATCCCTCATTGCACACCAGGGCTTCCTTGTTTGGCTGCTCATCCATAAAGGCAGGGCTTGCTTTATAAGTGGCGCCAGACGAACGGCTTGCTTCGCTGGGTAATACGCAATTACCTATCTATTTGCAGGGAATTTGCGGGGTAATGGCTAAATGATGGTTCTCTTTTCCCTATTCGTCAAGGTTTTGACTTTTTTATAAGGGTGTCGGTCTAGACACATTATCTACTCGTCGACGTGACAGATTGTTGACTGTCTTGGTCGAGCTCTCGGGTTTTTCGAGAACAAAATGCTGGCGTTTTGGAGTGTAGGAACAAATTTGGGAAATTTCCTGCCGGGGAGGAAAACCTTTTTTTGACGGAGGTAGGACGCGGGGTTTTTCGGGGACAAGCGACGAGTGGTGAGGACGTGAGTCCGTCACCACATCGGTGCGGTACTAAGCTTGAAGATCGCTTTTCAAAAATGTCGATCAGTTCGGATGTTGCTAAGCCTTGCGCAAGTGCAAGCACTCAATCGACCGGTCGACGGTGGTCTTGGCTATTTCCAGCAAATGCCACACCGCCAATAACTTCGCCCGCTCGGGGCTTTGCAGCAGTTCGCCGCAGTCGAGGGCGGTGGCCGAGGCGCTGCTGAGCAGGCTGGCGGTGTAGAGCAGGGAGTCTTCGAAGCTCAGGTCTTCGTTCACCGTGTGGAAGCCCTGGGAGGGCAGGTAGTGTTCGAGTGCGCGATTGAACGCGGCGCGGTTTTTCAGCAGGTCGCTGGGTGGGTCGGGGACGGCTTTATTCATGGTGTAGCTCCTTTTCGGTTAAGGAGTCGGCCCTTCGCGACTAAACGTAGGGTGGCGGCTGTACGCAGGTTAGTCGACCGGCCGAAAAGGAAAAACCCGGCGCACCCGAAGGTGCCCTGCGCACAGCCACCATAAAACCTCATGATGGGACCATGCGCCTTTTCAGAACCGGGCGACTAAACCCGTTCACTGATGAGCAGTGAAGGGGCGAAGACTAGCCACCGGTTCCAACAGGCACAAGGCCGAAAGATTGTCTCGGAAACGTCCCGCAAATCAAAGGGATTTACCCTGCTGGCCCTTTATTCATATCCGAATGGCCTCGCGAATTTTCCCCAAGGCTAATCTCAACGTTGCCAAATCAATCGACCCCAACGCCACTCGCAACGCATGCGGCACATGGGCCGTACAGGCAAACGGCTCTGCGCTGGTGACGCGCACACCCTGGCCCTCCAGCGCAGCCACCACTGCATCCGCCCGCAGACCTTCGGGCAACACCAGCCACAGGTAATACGACGCCGGATGCGCAATCACCTCAAACCCTCGCAATACCTCCCGGGCCAGCGCCTGTCGCTGGCGCGCATCCTGACGCTTCTGTTCCTCCAGCGTATCCACCGCGCCGGACTCGATCCAACGGCAGGCCAGGTTCACCGTGAGCGTCGGTGTGCTCCAGGTCGAGACGCGAATCGCTTGCTCCAGCGCCGGTACCCACGCTTTGGGCGCCACGATAAACCCCACCCGCAACCCCGACGCTACGCTCTTCGACAGGCCGGACACGTACACCGTGCGCAACGGCGCATAGGTGAACAACGGCTTGGGCGCCGGCTCTGCGAGAAAGGCGTAGGCGCCGTCTTCGACCAGTAGAAAATCGTAGCGCTCAGCCAACACTGCAAGGCGTTGGCGGTCGGTTTCGCTCATTACCGTGCCCAGCGGATTGTGCAGGGTGGGCATGCAGTAAAACGCCCGCACCGGGCGCCGTTTGCACAAGGCCTCCAGCGCATCCAGATCAGTATGGCCAGCCGGTTGCGGCAGAGGCTCCAGGTCTATGCGCTGGGATTGGGCCAGGGTTTTCAACCCGGGATACGTCAGCGCATCAACCGCCAACACATCCCCCGGTTGCAGCAACGCCATCAGGCTGACAGAGAGACCTTGCTGCGCCCCGTTGACGATCAGCACCTGCTCGCCACCCACGCGAATCTGCCGATTGCGCAGGTGCCGCGCCGCCGTCTGCCGCTCATGGGCGCGGCCACCCTGAGGGGCAGAATGCAGCAGGGCATCGAGGTCGCCCGAGGCGGCGATGGCGCGCAAACCGTCGCGCAGCATTTCGGCCTGGCCGGGCAACGAAGGGTAGTTCAGGCTCAGGTCCACGGTGCCCGGTTGCAGCGGTTGTTGCACCAGGCCCATGCCTCGCAGCAGGGTGGTGTCGCGCACAAACGTGCCGCGCCCTGGCTCACCCACTACCAGACCACTGGCCTCCAGCTCGCTGTACACCCGCAACGCCGTCGCCAGAGCAATGCGATGGCTGTTCATCAGGCTGCGCACGGTCGGCAACTGGGTGCCCGGCGGCAATTTCCCGGCGCGAATCCGCGTGGCCAGTTCATCGACGATCAGTTTGTAGCGGACCTGAGCCATGGCGTGTTCCCGTGTAAAGCGTATCTAGATCAATTTTTTGTTTGTATCAGGTGAGCTGATTAATCTACAGGCTTTCCCGGTGGATGGCTTGAGCATGATCGACCTCGCAACGCTGGCTGTTTTCTCTGGTGCAGTTCTGCTGCTGTTGTTATCCCCGGGGCCGAACATGGCTTTCGTCATCAGCCACGGTGTGACCTATGGCTGGCGTGGCGGCGTGGCGTCCGGGTTGGGCATCAGTGTGGCGGACCTGCTGCTCACGGCACTGACCGCGACCGGCGTGACCGCACTGGTCGCCAGTTGGCCGCCGGCCTTTGACCTGATTCGCTACGCCGGGGTGTTGTACCTGTTGTGGCTGGTGTTCAAGACCCTGCAAAAAACGCCCGCCCTGGACCCGGCCCACGTCACCCGCGTGCCGTTGGGCCGGGTGTTTGTGCGGGCGATGCTCAACAGTTTGCTCAACCCCAAGGCGTTGCTGTTTTTCATGGTGTTCCTGCCGCAATTCGTCAGTCCCGAGGCGGGGCCCATCGCGCTGCAACTGGTGGTGCTGGGGATCATCCTGACATTGATCAGCGGTGTCTTTCATGCCGTGCTGGGGATCTTCGGCGGGGCGCTCAGCCGGTTTTTTGCCGGCAAATCGGGCAGCGCAGGCTTACAGAAATGGGGCCTGGCGAGCGTGCTGATGGTGCTGGCCATACGGTTGGCATTGATGTCTCGCCCGACGTGAAATCCCACTTATAAAAGGACGTTACCCATGTACATCGCAGCCTTTATCTACAAGCCTGGTGAACGGGATGACGAGTTCCAGCGCCTCACGGATTTGATCGACGCACTGGCGGCAAGGCTGCCGGGATACGTGGGGGCCGAGTCGTGGCACTCGGCGGATGGGCGTTTGATCAACGCCAGTTATTACTGGCGTGATGAAGCGTCAATCCGCGCCTTTGCCAGCCACCCGACCCACCTGGAAGCCAAGCGTCTGTACCGCCGGTGGTACGGCGGTTATCACGTGGTGATTTCCAAAGTGGAGCGGGCCTACGGGGACGGAACGATCGGGCATCTGGTGCCCGCCGACCGCCACGGGCATGCGAATGCTTAACCCAGCCGTGCAGCCGCGCGTGCCACGATTTCACCCCGTGTCTTGCGCGACTCGGCGGTGCGTTTGCGGGCTTCCTCCAGCACATGCGGCGGCGCGGTTTCTGGCCGGCCTGCATTGAATGGTGGTGCCGGGGCATATTCAATCTGCAACTGCACCAGTTGCGCCGCCGCTTCGTTGTACAGCTCGGCCGCCAGGGTCAGGGCAAAGTCGATCCCGGCGGTAATCCCGCCACCGGTCAACAGGTTGCCGTCACGCACCACGCGCTCCTGCACCGGGATCGCGCCCAGCGGGGCGAGCATATCGTGGTAGGCCCAGTGAGTGGTTGCCCGACGCCCGCGCAACAAGCCCGCTGCGCCCAGTACCAGGGAGCCGGTGCACACCGAGGTCACGTAACGTGCGGTCTGGGACTGCACCTTGAGAAACGCCAGGGTTTGCTCATCCTCCATCAACGCGCCGACCCCTGAGCCGCCGGGCACGCAGATCACATCCAGCGTTGGGCACTCCTCGTAGGTGGTGCTCGGGGTAAAGACCAATCCGGTGCTGGAGGTGACCGGCGCCAGGTCCTTCCACACCAGGTGCAGTTTCACGTCCGGCAGCGATCCCAGCACGTCGTAGGGGCCGGTGAGGTCCAGTTGCTGGATGCCAGGGAACAACAAAAAGCCGATCTGCAAGGTCATGGGAATACGCCTGATAAAGGGATGGACGGCTTCACTCTAGTCACCTAGGCTTTGGCGCATACGCCATTGAGCCCACGAATCACGCCAATCATGCCCAGAATCATCAACGTACTCGCCTTTCCCAGTGTGCAGGTGCTCGACGTCACCGGGCCCTTGCAAGTGTTTGCCTCGGCCAATGACCTGGCGCGCCAGCAGGGTTTGCCATTGCCCTATGCGGTCAGTGTGATCGCCGCGCAAGCCGAGCCGGTGATGACCTCGGCGGGCCTGGCGCTGGTGGCCGAGCCGCTGCCGGCCGCCGACGCGCCGTGCGACACGCTGGTGATCGCCGGTGGCTGGGGCGTATACGGCGCCGCCGAAGACCCGGCGTTGGTGGACTGGGTTCGCCAAAAAGCCACCCAGTCAAGGCGCATGACCTCAGTGTGCACCGGCGCCTTTCTGCTGGCCGCCAGTGGTTTGCTCGATGGCCGCCGCGTGGTGACCCACTGGACCCGCTGCGAAGAACTCGCGCTCAAACACCCGGAACTGACCGTGGAGGCCAACCCGATTTTTATCCAGCAGGGCAACCTGTGGACCTCCGCCGGCGTGACTGCCGGCATCGATTTGTGCCTGGCGCTGGTGGAAGAGGACCTGGGCCGCGCCGTGGCCCTGGAAGTGGCGCAGCACCTGGTGGTATTTCTCAAGCGCCCCGGTGGGCAATCGCAGTTCAGCGTGACCTTGTCCCTGCAAAAGGGCGGCAGCCGTTTTGCAGAGTTGCACGCCTGGATCGCCGAACACCTGACCCTCGATTTGAACATCGCCACACTGGCCGCCCAGGCGGGCATGAGCGAGCGCAGTTTCGTGCGCCACTACCGCGCCGAAACCGGCCAGACGCCCGCGCGGGCGGTCGAGTTGATCCGCGTGGAGACCGCCCGCCGGCAACTGGCCGACAGCAGCGCGTCGATCAAACGTATTGCCGTGCACTGCGGCTTTGGCTGCGAAGAAACCATGCGCCGCAGCTTCCTGCGGGCGGTGTCGATCACGCCCCAGGCGTATCGCGAACGTTTTTCCTCACCCGGTTGAAGTTGAGCCTGTTTGAACGAATGGGTACGGTTTTGTACCAAGGTGCTATGTTACTCATAGTCCATTGCGCAGTGTCTTGATCCTAGGCCTCTACGTCGCGGTTTCGACCCTTCCGGCGTACGCACACCCATGAATTCACTACCTCCTGTCCTTGTCGAATTACGCGCGGCGACCGCTGCGCTGCATCGACGCCTCGATACCCGGCTGCCGTTTTCCCGCATGGACCTGGCGCTTTATCGCGAGCTGATGGGCGCCTACTACGGTTTCTATCAACCGCTGGAGCGAGCCCTGGCGCCGTGGGGTGAAATCATCCCTGACCTGGAATGGGGGCGGCGCAGCAAAACCCCGTACTTGCAGGCTGATTTGCGGGCGCTGGGCCTGGAAAACCCGCAGATCGACGCCTTGCCGATATGCCCTGAACTGCCCGCCATCACCAACGTGGCCCAGGCCTTGGGCGCCCTCTACGTGCTGGAAGGCGCAACCCTCGGCGGCCAAGTGTTGCGGGACCTGATCGAGATCAAGATTGGCGTGGGCTCCACCAATGGCGGCGCGTTCATGAATGTGTACGGAGCGCAAACCAGCGCTCTGTGGCAGCGCTTCCTTGATTGTCTTTACCCGTTGAAAACCCCGGTCGACCGTTTGGAGGCGGTGAAGGTCGCCGAGTCGACCTTCCTGTGTTTCGAGCAGTGGCTTGCCCACTGTGGGGTATTGCGATGAGCACGGTCGATACGCTGATCGACGATTGCGCCAGCGAACCCATCCATATTCCGGGCTCGATCCAGCCTCACGGGTTGTTGTTGACGCTGAGCGAGCCGGCGCTTGAGGTACTGCAAGCCAGCAGCAACCTCGCCGTCGCCTTGGGCCTGGGTGCGGAAAGCGCGTCGGGCCAGGCGCTGGCCAATGTGCTTGGCAGCGAGGCGGCGGCGCAGGTGAGCCGTGCCCTGGCGGACCTGGACGCCGATGAAGATGAGATGCACCAACTGACGCTTGATGGCTATGCCTACGACATCCTTCTGCATCGTCATCAGGGCCTGCTGTTCCTCGAACTGGAGCGGGCGATGACCCTTGAGCACCGCGCCGTCGGACAACTCGCCCGCACGCTGCGTCGCTTGCAGTCGACCAAGACGCTCGAGGGTTTGTACCAGACCTGCGTCACCGAGATTCGCAGCCTCACCGGCTATGACCGGGTCACCTTGTACCGCTTCGAGCAGGAAGGCCACGGCAAGGTCATCGGCGAGGCGCTAAGCGAAGGCATGCAGCCGTACCTGGGCCTGTGTTTTCCCGCCTCGGACATCCCGCCCCAGGCTCGCGAGTTGTACCGGCTGAACTGGATCCGCGCGATTCCCGACGCCGAGTACCAGCCGGTGCCTATCCTGCCGGCCCTGCGCCCCGACAACGGCCAGCCCCTGGACCTCAGCTTCGCCGTATTGCGCAGCGTGTCGCCGGTGCACTGCCACTATCTGAAGAACATGGGTGTGCGTTCCTCCATGAGCATTTCGCTGCTCAAGGACGACCAGCTCTGGGGCCTGATCACCTGTGGTCATCGTGAGCCGTTGCGCGTGCCCCATGAACTGCGCACGGCCTGTACCAGCATCGGCCAGCTGTTGTCGATGCAGATCACCTTGCTCCAGGAGCAGCAGGAGCGGCGCCAGCAGCAAGAGAACGCGGCGATGATCGAAGCGTTGGTCGCCGCCATGACTGCGGACCAGTGCGATGTGATGGAAAGCCTGTTGCCGTATGCGCAAACGCTGCTGGACCTGACCGCCGCCGGTGGCCTGGCGATACTGGTGGAGGAGCGCCTGCATGTCTTCGGTGTTTGCCCCACACGTGTTGAGATCCACGGGTTGTACCAATGGGTACGCGGGCAGGGCAAAGGCGTGGTGCACAGCCATCAATTGTCTGTGGATTTCCTGCCGGCGGCGGCTTATCAGGCCCACGCCAGCGGCCTGTTGGCATTTTGTCTGCCCAAGCCGGTGGACAACGCGGTGATGTGGTTTCGTCCGGAGGTCAAGTCCACGGTGGAGTGGAGCGGCCAGCCGGTCAAACATCGGGAACCGGGCGCCACGACCTTGAGCCCGCGCCTGTCGTTTGAACTGTGGAAGCAGCAGGTCGACGGCAAGGCGCTGTACTGGTCGCTCTCGGAGTTGCAAGCGGTGGAGAGCCTGCGGCGCAATGCCCTGGAACACGACCTCGCACGCCAGGTTCAGCGCGAACATAAAGCTGTACAGGCGCGTGATGAACTGGTGGCGGTGGTCTCCCATGACCTGCGCAGCCCGCTGACGATCCTGCTGATGCAATGCGGCATGATGCGCAGCATGGTGCCCGCCGATGACAGCAAGGCTAACCGGCGCCTCTCCTCCGCGATTGAAACCATGCAAAACGCTACTTCCCGCATGAACACGCTGTTGGAAGACTTGATCGATATCTCGCGCATCGAGGCCGGGCGCTACAGCGTGTCACTGCAACAGCTCGATGTGGCGGCGACCCAGGAACAAATCTGCTCAATGTGGCAGCCACTGGCAGCCGCCAAGGGTGTGGACCTGACCTGGCGCTCTGCTGCGGGGCTGTGTGTGCAGGCCGACCCGGAGCGTTTGTTCCAGGTGTTTTCCAACCTGCTGGGCAACGCCCTGAAGTTCACGCCGGTGGGCGGCGTGATCGAGGTGATTGCCGAGGCGGCGGGGGACGAGGTGTTGTTTCGGGTGTGTGACAACGGCATCGGCATCCAGCCGGCGCAACTGCCATATATCTTCGATCGCTACTGGACCTCCCGCGAGGGCAACCCCACCGGCAGCGGGCTGGGGTTGTACATTTCCCACGGCATCATCGAGGCCCACGGCGGTACCTTGTGGGCTGAAAGCGTGCTGGGGCAGGGCAGCGTGTTCAGCTTCAGGATCCCGGCCGGGGGTTGAGGTCCAGCAATTCGAAGATCGCCTCGAGGGTCGCCTGGGGCGCTTCCTGGGGAATATTGTGGCCCACGCCGGCCAACACTTCGCGTCGATAAAACCCGCTGAAATTTTCCAGGTCGTCATCTTCAACCGGGGCCGGGCCTACGCCGTCATCGGCGCCGCACAACGAGATGCTCGGCACCGAAATCGGTGGTGGCTGCACCAGCGCCTGCTCGATGCTTTCCAGCGCCGGATCACCCGGCGCGTACATGAAGCGATGACGGTAAGAGTGGACCACCACCTCGACAAAATCCGGGTTATCAAACGAAGGTGCCGTCTTGCCATACAGGCTTGGTCCCTCGGCCCACGACGGCGACCAGAGCGCCCACAGCAACTGGCAGAACTCACGCCGGTTGGCGGTCAACCCGTCCACGCCGCGTTGGGTGTGAAGGTAAAACTGATACCACAGCCGATGCTCTGTTTCCGGCGCCCGAGGCTTGGTCGACGCAGCAATATCCTGGATGTTGTAGCCATCGCCCGTCACCAGGCCCTGCACCCGTTCAGGCCATAGCGCCGCAACGATACACGCCGCGCGTCCGCCCCAGTCATAGCCCACCAGCGTGGCTTTTTCGATGGACAGGGCATCCATGAAATCCAGCAAATCCTTGGCCAGCGCCGCTTGTTGGCCGGAGCGCATCACCTGATCGTTGATAAAACGTGTCGGGCCATAACCCCGCAGGTACGGCACCAAAACCCGGCAGCCACGCTCGGCGATTACCGGAGCGATCTCGTCGTAGCCGCGAGGGTCATAAGGGAAACCGTGCAGCAGAATCACCACCTCACCGCCTTCCGGGCCATGGGCTTCGTAGGCAATATCGAGCATGGGCGTGCGGATGTGAAGGGTGGGCATGGAGGCTCCGAGGGTGGAGGGGAAGTGTGGGAACTGTAGACCAAGCGGGTTACTGAGCATCGTCAGAAAGGCTGCAGTTGTTTTACTTGTCTAGACCGGCCTGGCGCAAGCCGATGCAGTTGCCCCACGGGTCGCGCACCTGGCACATCCACTCGCCGCCTTCGATTTTCATCGGGCCGCGATACAACGTGGCGCCTAACGTGACTGATGTTTCCGTCGGCGACCAGGCCGGCAGTGACGCCGAGTAATGCGTCGGCAGAGCGCCGATCAATACGCGCCTTGTGGTAACGATGATGTTTGCCCAATAACCTGTGGCGAGGGAGCTTGCTCCCGTCGGGCTGCGCAGCAGCCCCAGGTTTTGTTGACTGTGTTCTTTGAGTTAGATGGCGTTGAGCTTTTTGGGGCCGCTTCGCGACCCAGCGGGAGCAAGCTCCCTCGCCACAGTGAGGGGCTGACTTAAATCTCTGCGTGGGTGATGACGTGTTTGAAATGATGCCGCCACAAATCCGCGCCCAGTTTCCCTGACCGATCCAGTGACGAACCCACAGTCAAATCGCTGATCAGCGTTGGCTGCAAGCCAGCGTCAAACAACGCAAACCCGGCCGCCAGCACACAGGTATCAGTCTGGATGCCACACACCAGCACCCTGTCCGGCGCGAGGCTTTTCAGGTGGCTGATGGTCTCGGGCGTGGGGGCGTAGCCGTGTTTGATGAAGACATGGTCGGCAGCGATCAGGCTGTTGTCGTCGGGCGCCGGCTGCCAGCCCAGTTGGCGGGCGAACGGGGTGATGCTTTCGTCGTGGCGCTCTACGGTGGCCACTGAGGGCATGCGGCCCAGCAGGGCGTTGATGCCGCCCACCATCCAATCGGGCGGGGCGAAGGAGGGTTGTACGTCGATGATCAGCAGAACCTGGTGCATTGGAATCCTGGCAGGGATCGAAGGACCACGCATTGTGCACCGGGTACACCTCGTCTCCAAGTCTGGCGCGGTCTATGTGGGAGCTGGCTTGCCTGCGATGGCGGTGGATCAGCTCATACATCAATGACTGAGACACCGCTTTCGCAGGCAAGCCAGCTCCTACAGGTTTACTCATTTGCCTTCAGTGTGCTCGGGTTCAAGGCTGCCAAACCGTCTTCACCCCACTCAACTTCCGGTCCAGAAACGTCGCTGCGCTGATCAGCGCCAAATGGCTCAACGCCTGCGGCGTATTGCCCAAATGCCGAGCCTGGTTATCAAACTCTTCGGCATACAACCCCAGCGGGTTCGCGTAGCGCAGTAACTGTTCAAACTCCAGATGCGCCTTCTCCACTTGCCCGGCCCGGGCCAGGCATTCCACGTACCAGAACGAGCACGCCGCAAACGCGCCTTCGGTGCCTTGCAAGCCGTCAATCTGGCTGTCGTCGTTGCGGTAGCGATAAACCATCCCATCGCGCACCAGGCTTTTCTGGATCGCTTCCAGTGTCGATAACCAGCGCGGGTCCGTCGCCGCAACGAAGCGCACCAGCGGCATCAACAGCATTGAGCCGTCCAGAGCCGTGCTGCCGATATGCTGCACAAAGTGCCCGCGTTCTTCGTTCCAGAAGTTGCTCCAGATATCCGCGTAAATCGCCTGGCGGGTCTGGTCCCAGCGGGCAAACGGCGCCGGCAGCGAGCGCTTGGACGCCAGGCGAATCGCCCGGTCCAGGGCCACCCAGCACATTAGCCGCGAATGCAGGAAGTGATGCTGCTCGCCGCGCATTTCCCAGATGCCGACGTCTTTGTGGTTCCAGGTTTCGCAGACCTGGTCGGCCACTTCCACCGTGTGTTTCCAGCCCTCGTGGGAGATGGCTTCGCCGTATTTGTTGACCAGGTATACGGCGTCCATCAGCTCACCGTAGATGTCCAGTTGCACCTGGTCGTAGGCCTCGTTGCCGATGCGCACCGGTTGCGCACCGCCGTGGCCGCTGAGGTGGCTCAGCTCGGTTTCCGGCAGTTCCTGGCGGCCGTCGATGCCGTACAGAATGTTGATCTTCATCGGCTGATCGCAGCAGTCACCCACGCGGCCTTTCAACCAGCGCATGTAGCCGTTGGCTTCCTCGATAAACCCCAGGCGCATAAACGCGTAGACGGTAAACGAGGCGTCGCGGATCCAGGTGTAGCGGTAGTCCCAGTTGCGCTCGCCGCCGGGGGTTTCCGGCAGGCCGAAGGTGGCGGCGGCGAGGATTGCACCGTGTTTGCGCGAGGTCAAAAGCTTCAAGGCCAGGGCCGAACGATTGACCATCTCGCGCCAGCGCCCACGGTAGTTGGATTGGGAAATCCAGCCGCGCCAGAATTTCAGGGTGCGATCCAGGCACAGGTCGGTGCAGTCGTTTTTGACTCGGGGATCTTCCAGCCCGCCGAGGACAAATTCGGCGCCTTCTTCCTGGCCCAGTTCAAAGGATGCTACGGCAGCGTCGCCATCCAGTTGCAGGGCGTGGCTGCTGGTCAGGCGCAGGCCGGGCTGGTCTGCGGCCTCAAACAACACGTCGCCGTCATCTTGAGTGGCCCGGGTCTGGCCGCGGGCGTAGTCATGACGCACTGCGCAGCGCATATGGATGCTCGCTTTGCCGCTGACCACCCGCACCCGGCGAATCAGGATGGGCAGGTCGTCGACTTCTTCGCTGACGGTCAAGAAGTCGGTGATTTCCACCACCGCTTCATTGCTCAACCAGCGGGTTTGCAGCACGTTGGTGTCTGGCAGGTAGATCTGCTCGCGGCGGGCCTCGGGCAGGTCGGGCGTGAGCTGGAAGATCCCGGCGGCGGGGGAGTCCAGCAACGAGCAAAAGATGGACGGGCTGTCGAACTCCGGCCAGCAGAAAAAATCGATGCTGCCCTTGTCATTCACCAGCGCTGCACTGCGCATGTCGCCGATGATGCCGTGGGCATCGATGGCACTTTGTGGTTCGTTTTTCAGATCAACCATTGCCACGAAACTCCGGATAAAGGCTCATGCCGCCGTCAATAAACAAGGTGCTGCCCACCACGTAATCGGAGGCATCACTGGCCAGCCACACCACCGCATTGGCGACATCTTCGACGTCACCCACACGGCCATAGGGAATCAACTTGAGTAGCTCCACCTCGGCCGCGCCTTCGGTGGCGGCGCGGTTGATGGCCGTGCGAATCGCCCCCGGCGCAACGCCGTTGATGCGGATGCGCTGCTGGCTGACTTCCTGAGCCAGGGTGCGCATCAGCATTTCCACACCGCCCTTGGACGCGGCGTAATTCACGTGACCGGCCCAGGGAATCACTTGGTGCACCGAGCTCATGTGGATAATCTTCCCGGCGGCCCGGGAAACGCCTTCGCGGATGCCCTGGCGATTGAAGATGCGCAAGGCGGCGCGGGCGCAGAGGAACTGGCCGGTGAGGTTAACGCCGATCACCGCGTTCCAGTCGTCGAGGGTCATGTCGACGGCAGCGGCGTCTTTCTGCATGCCCGAGTTGGCCACCAGAATGTCCAGGTGCCCAAACGCCTCAAGGGTTTGGGCAAACAGGCGCTCGACATCCGCCTCTTTCGACACATCGGCGCCAATTGCAATCGCCCGACCGCCGTTGGCATTGATCTGCGCCGCCAGTGCTTCAGCCGGCGCCGCCTGGGCGTTGTAGTTCAGCACCACGGCAGCTCCAGCCTCCGCCAGGGCCTTGGCGGCCCCCGCGCCGATCCCGGAACTCGCGCCGGTTACCAGCGCCACTTGTTGCTCCAACGAAATGCGCATCGCCCACCCAACCTTTTTCAGAGTGCCCAATTAGCTGACTGATGGCGTGGGCCACAAGTTCACCGGCTGTCTGGAATGCGACGATGGCTGTCTATATCTATCGTTTTTGCCACAGGGCTTTTCGCTAGAATCAACGCCTGATTGATGCGAGACCTGAGCCGATGAACCGCCCACCCCGCCCCTGGCTTGAAGCCTATGCCGACAATTACCGCAACGACGACGTGGTGCACCCCCATTGCCATGCCCAGGCGCAGCTGATCCATGGCGTGTCCGGGGTGATGGTGGTCAGCACCGCTCAGGGCAGTTGGCTGGTGCCGTCCGGGCATGCGCTGTGGGTGCCGGCCGGAACCCCGCACGAGATCCGCATGGCCGGCGAAGTGCATATGCGCACGCTGTTCCTGATGCCCGAGGCCGAGCCGGGGCTGGGGCGCACCTGCCAGGTGATCGAAGTGTCGGCGTTGCTGCGGGAGCTGATCGTCGCCGCCACGCAGATTGCCGGGCACCACAGCCCGCGTCTGCAGGCCATGATCGAGTTGATCCGCATGGAACTGCTCGCCGCGCCGGTGGTGGCGATGCACGTGCCGGTGCCCGGCGAAGTACGGCTAGCCAGGCTGTGCACGCATTTCATCCGCAACCCCTCTGACGACAGCAGCCTGGAATCCTGGGCCGACAGCCTGAACATGAGCGCCCGTACCCTGAGCCGGGTGTTCCAGCGCGAGTTGGGCATGAGCTTCGGTGAATGGCGCAAGCGCGCGCGGTTGGCCCTGAGCTTGAAACTGCTGGCCCAGGGCGTGTCGATTTTAGAGGTGGCGCTGGAGCATGGTTATCAGAGCCCGAGTGCGTTCAGCGCGATGTTTCGCAAGTCGTTGGGCTATCCGCCGAGTCATTTTCGGCCGGTTTGATAACCAATGCGCTGGTTGCCGTTAGTCGCTTTTTTGAGTTCGTTGGGCTAGTGCAGAGCAATCAGCGGGATGCCGGAGGGGCCGATCCAGAGTGGTCAATCGGGAAAGAGGGGCCAGAAAATCACGGTTTAACTCGTTTAGTACCTGTTAGAAATGACAGTAGTAAATATCTCGTTTGTGCGGCATTAGTAAACGCAGCGGCAAGCAGGATGAGTCCTAAAAGTTATTTTCAGGGAAGGATCGAAGATGAATCATCTACATGGATTTTTACTGGTCGGCGGTCTCTCGATTGTGGGTTTGGGGGGCGCCCAGGCCGCGACATGGGTTGCGTTTTCATCGTCGGCAGGTGCCCAGTGCACGCCGGCGAGTATCAATAACAGTGGTATGACCGTCGGCAACTGTACGCCCGCCAGCACCACCGCCAATAATGTACCTTGGGTCGGAGACGGCGCTGCCCACGGTGCTCAATCACCCTTGGCGACGCTGGTCAGTGGGCAGCCTTGCTCGGTATGGGGGCTTGCGCATTCGGGGCAAGCAGTGGGGGATTGCTCGGATGCCAACAATGCCTCCTTTGCAGTCGTGTGGGGCTCGGTGTCTCCAACCACCACACCGCTCAAGCTGGATTCTTTGCCTGCCACACTTCTGATTCCCCTGCTTCGCCCCAAGGACGTTGACACCACAGGCACTGCTATCAACGGCCAAGGCGATGTTGTCGGGTCAAGTTTTAACGCGAGCCGCCAAGGCACTGTGGTGTTTTACCCAGCAGGTACAGGTGCGCCGCAGCGTGTATCGGATTGGGGAGACGGCTGTGCCGCCGTCGATGTAAATCTGCCGGCATCAGGCAATCTCATGATCGCGCTCAACTGTCCCAATAGTGCCGGGAATTCTACTGCGAAAGTCGCTGAAAAGACCGGGGCGGCTTTCAGCGTGACCTCGCTGGCGCTGCCAACGGGGGCCAGTTACTGCACTGTTTCCCAAACGAATAACGCATCGCAGTTCATCGGTACGTGTATTTATCCCAACTCGGCGACCAACGTCGCTAAAAGTGCCTATTGGAGCAGCAACACAGCGGCGCCTTTGGTGCTGACGCTATCAACGGGGTCAAGGAACACCGCCGTCGGCATTAATCAGGCTGGGTTGGCTCTGGTTGTTCAAACGACAATCGAGGGGCGTAGACAGTACATTGCCTGGCAGCCGTCGACCTTGCCGTTGCCGATTGTTCAGTTCATCCCGCTACCCACTGGAAGTGTATGGGGAGACGCAGGGGCAATAGCCGGTGGAAGCCGGGTCACGTTGAACGCTGTCACTCCCAGTCAATACATCACGGGTTGCACGTGGGCACCGTCGGCTGGAAGCGTTTGTGTGCCCACTATAGGCGGAGGGAGCAACAGCCAAGTGGCTGTCATCTCTGAAAATGGCAGCTATATGGCGGGTATGGTGCTGGACGCTGCGCAAACTGTGATCAGCGTCACGACCACATTACCTTGAGCAAAAGAATAAGGAGGATTGGGCAATGAACATCAGGAAAATGATCATGTGCATGGTGTGTGCTTCGATAGCGGTCGGGGCCGTGCCGAGCAGCGTAGCAATATCAAAACTATCCAATCACGCTAATTTTGAAAAGTTTGCACAGAGTTCGGGTTGGACATTGCTTAGCGCCGTTTTCCGTCCCGGGATTTACACGGATGCCCCAATTCCCTACGCCACAGGGGTTACCGAGAAGAATGCCCCCTCCGTCGATTCCTGTCGCGGGGGAATTGTTTTTGTGAAGGATCCGCGCTCTGGGGTCGTCAGCAAAGAGTACTGCTAAGAGGTAGGCCGCTCCGCCCGTACGCTGTGTTGCGTCATGTAACGCTGTTGTCCGTTTAGCGACGATACATGGCCCTCACGCGGGCGAATCGGACAGGCCATCTGCCTAGTCTGCAAGGCTCCTTCTTGAGCGAGCCTTGCGATGCACAGCCCTTCTTTTCATCCATGGATGCCCATCGCCCTGTTGAGTGTGCTGGCCGGGTGCAGTGGCGTGTCCGGCCAGCCGTCGACCGTCACGGCGCAGCCCTCGCCGCGGCTATCCTTCGAGTCGGCCGAGCCATTGCCCGCCCGCTGGTGGCAGCTGTACCGCGACCCGCAGCTGGACGCCCTGGTGGCGGGGGCCTTGCGCCAGAACAAAGACCTTGAAGCCGCTGCCGCCCATGTCGACGCATTGCTGGCGCGGCTCGAACAGGTCGACGGTGAGCGCCTTCCGTCTACCTCTCTGGATTATGGCCTGGCCTACGGTCGCAGCCGGGATGACCAGACTCTGGCCCAGGCCACCAACGGTCATGCCGGTGCCGAATGGAGCCACACGCCTGAGTTTTCCCTGAGCTACACCCTCGACCTGTGGGGCGAGGTGCGTTATCGCATTGCCGCGGCACGGGCCGATGCCCAAGTGGCGCGAGCGCTGGAAGACGAGTTGCGGGTGACGGTGGCCGCGCAGACGGCCCGCGCTTATGCCCAGGCCTGTGTTTATGGATTGCAGGAGCAGGTGCAGGCCCACTCGGTGCAGTTGCTGGAGCAGAGTGTTGCGGTTACGCAAAAGCTGCAAAAGGCAGGTGCGGCGACGGACCTGGACCTGACTCGCCTGCAAGGCCTGCTGGAAGAAACCCGCGCGCCCTTGCCGATGTTCACGGCTCGGCGCAGCAGCGCGTTGTATGAGTTGGCCGTGCTCAGCGGGTTGCCGCCCGAGCAGGTCACACCACGCAACTGTACCCACAGCCCGCAATTGCAGGCGGCGTTGCCGGTGGGCGAGGGGTGGGCGCTGGTGCAACGGCGGCCGGATATCCGCCGTGCCGAGGGGCAACTGCGCTCGGCGACCTCGACGGTGGGCCTGTCCCGGGCCGAGCTTTACCCGCGAATTACCTTTGGCGCGATGCTCGGTTCATCCGCCAGCAGCCTGGGCAAACTCGGTGACCGCTACGCGACGGTGTATTCCGTCGGGCCGCTGGTGTCCTGGCGCTTTCCCAATCGGCAGATCGCCCAGGCGCGGGTCAAGCAGAGCCAGGCCGAAGCGCGCCAGGCCCTGGCGCGGTTCGACGGCACGGTGCTCAACGCGTTGAAGCAGGTCGAGCAGGCCATGGCCTTGTACCAGGGCGAACAACAGCGGCGCGAGGCCCTGGCTGCCGCGCTGGACAACAACCGCCGCGCCTTCGACCTGGCCTCCCGGGCCTACCACGCCGGCGCGCTGGACGCCCTGCAACTGCTGGACAGCGAGCGCAGCCTGGTGGGCCTTGAGGCCCGCGTGGCCGAGTCCGACCTGCGCCTGATCAATCGCCAGATCGACCTGTTCCAGGCCCTCGGTGGCGGTTGGCAGCGTGATGATACAACCGACCCCTTATCTGTCGCTGTCAATGGAGCCACACCATGAACCAGGCTGTTGAACCGATTCGCCTGACCGTTATGCAACGCCATCGTCGCGCCCTGGTGACCACTGCATCGCTCGCCACGCTGTTGGGGCTTGCAGCCTTTGCCGGGTATTGGTGGCAATGGGGGCGTTTTCTGGAAGAAACCGATGATGCCTATGTACGCGCTGACTGGGTCGCCATCAGCCCACGGATCGCCGGGTATGTGGCCCAGGTACTGGTGGAAGACAACCAGCCGGTCAAGGCCGGCGACGTACTGGTGCGTATCGACGACCGGGATTTCACCGAGCGCCTGAACAGCGCCCAGGCACAACTGCAACAGGCGCAGGCGGCAGCGACGGCGCAACAGGCCTCGCTGCAAACCCTCGACGCGCAAATGGGCGAGCAGCAGCAACGCATTGCCCAGGCAAAGGCGGCGTTGAGCAGCGGCGAGGCCGAGGCCCGGCGCGCGAGGCTCGATTACCAGCGATATCGCGAGTTGGTCGCCCAACAGGTGGCCAGCGCCCAGCACCTGGAAACCGTCAGCGCCAACCAGGCCAAGGCTCAGGCGGCCTTGGTAAAAGCCAGCGCCCAGGTCGCGCGCCAGCAAGCGCAGTTGCAGGTGTTGCAGGCGCGCCGGCAACAGGCGCAGGCGCAAATTGTCGAGCATCAGGCGCGCATCGGCGAGGCCCAGGCCAATCTCGCCCTGGCCGGCAATGCGTTGAAGGACACCGAGATTCGCGCGCCTTTCGACGGCGTGGTGGGCCAGCGCAAGGTTCGTCGCCAGCAGTATGTGATGCCCGGCCTGCCACTGCTGGCGGTGGTGCCGGTGGAACAGGCCTATGTGATTGCCAACTACAAGGAAACCCAGTTGCAGCACATGGCGCCCGGGCAGTCGGTGGAGATCGCGGTGGACAGTTTTGCCGGTGCGCATTGGCACGGCCAAGTGGAAAGCATCGCCCCCGGCTCCGGTGCCGTGTTCGCGCTGTTGCCGCCAGACAACGCCACCGGCAACTTCACCAAGATCGTCCAGCGGTTTCCGGTGAAGATCCGCCTGGAGCCCGGCGAATCGCGGGTTCTGCCGGGCATGTCGGTCATCGCCACGGTCAACACCCGTCCCGCCGTGAGCCAGGAGCACGTTCATGGAGGCTGAAGGGCGTGTGCCGTTTCGCGCCTGGGTAGCGGTGATCGGCGGGCTGTTCGGCTGCTTCATGGCCGGGATGAACGTGCACGTCACCAGCGCCGCGCTGCCGGAAATCGAAGGCGCACTGGGCGCGACTTTTGAGGAAGGCTCGTGGATTTCCACTGCTTACCTGGTGGCGGAAATCATCATGATTCCCCTCACCGCGTGGCTGGTGCAGGTGTTTTCCCTGCGCCGGGTGATGCTGTGGGGCTCGGGGATATTCCTGGTGGCGTCGGTGGCGTGTTCGCTGTCGCCCAACCTGCAAGTGATGATTCTGATCCGGGTGGTGCAGGGCGCGGCCGGGGCTGTGCTGATTCCCTTGTCATTCCAGCTGATCATCACTGAGCTGCCGGCCAGCAAGATCCCGCTGGGCATGGCCTTGTTCAGCCTGGCCAACAGTGTGGCCCAGGCCGCCGGGCCGTCGATTGGTGGCTGGCTGACCGACGCGTATTCCTGGCGCTGGATCTTCTACCTGCAACTGTTCCCGGGGATTGCGTTGCTGGCGGCGGTGGCCTGGTCCATCGACCGCCAGCCGATGAAACTCGGCCTGTTGCGCCAGGGCGATTGGCTGGGCATCGGCTGCATGGTGCTGGGCCTGGGCGCGTTGCAGATCGTGCTGGAGGAGGGCGGGCGCAAGGACTGGTTCGGCTCGCCCTTTATCGTGTGGATGACGCTGTTGGCGGTGGTGGGATTGATCGGCTTCGTGGCCCGTCAGTTGTGGGGCAAGCATGCCTTTATCAACCTGCGGCTGTTGGGGCACTACAACTTTGGCGTGGCCAGCGTGGCGATGTTTATCTTTGGCGCGAGCACCTACGGGTTGGTGTTTCTGGTGCCCAATTACCTGTCGCAATTGCAGCACTACAACGCCAGCGAAATTGGCGTGAGCTTGATTGCGTATGGGCTGGTGCAATTGATCATGGCGCCGTTTCTGCCGCGCTTGATGAAGTGGGTCAGTGCAAAAATGCTGGTGGCCTCGGGGTTTGCGATCATGGCCTTGGGCTGCTGGATGGGCGCGCACCTGTCGGCGGACAGCGCCGGCAATGTGATCGTGCCCTCGATCGTGGTGCGCGGGATTGGTCAGCCGTTGATCATGGTCGCGTTGTCGGTGCTCGCCGTGCATGGGCTGGCCAAGGCGCAGGCGGGGTCGGCGTCGGCGGTGTTCTCGATGCTGCGCAACCTGGGGGGCGCGGTCGGTACGGCGCTGCTGGCGCAATTGGTGGTGGTGCGCGAGCGGGTGCATTCGGCGCGGATCGGTGAGTCGGTGACGCTGTTTGACCCGGTGCTGCAACAGCGCTTGCCTGGGGGCGGGGCGCTGCAGGAGCAGTTGCCGGAGCATCAGGTGGTGTTGGACCTGCTGGACCAGAGTGTGCGCCATCAGGCGTTTTTGATGGCCTACAGTGATGCGTTCTTTCTGGCGTGTGTGGCGTTGGCCGCGTGTGCGGTGGCGGCGTTGATGTTGCGGCGTATCTAGGGTCAATGTTGTGGTTCGCTCAGGTGAGCGCAATGTTTCGGGTGGGTTTTTATGGTTTGGGGGGCTGGGTACATATCCGTTATTTGGGTGATGGCTGGTAT
>NZ_JAXCIS010000036.1:0-5374 GCF_034044025.1 Pseudomonas sp. SED1 | reverse complement strand
GTAAATCAGGTGATCTTAAGGGGAGGGTGCGCTGTTCCCGGTATAGAGATTGATGATTTCATCAATCTCACCGGACATTTTCATCCGCAGCAACGTGCGCAAGATCTGCTGCCCCGGCACCTGCGGGTCGTTACGCACATAGCACCCCAGGCTTTGCTCCTCGATCACAGCCACCGTGTGCAGGCGCTGTGTGGGCGGTAACTGCTGATTGAAGCGGTCGAGAATCCATTCGTTGCTCACCGCGTACTTGAAGCGTCCGGCCACCAGCTTTTGCAGCACTTGCTCTTCACTGCGGCTGTCGTCGCGGCTGAGCTGACCGCTGGCGAAGCGTGCCTCCAGGGTCGGGTAGCTATAGCCGAGTACCGTGCCGATGTGTTGCGGCGCCAGTCTGTCCAGAACCACCGAAGGCGGCGGCACGTGCGCCGTGACCAGCACATTGCGCTGCACCAGCAGCGGGATGCTCCAGGTGTAGTCACCCGACAGGTTGTTCAGCCACGCCGGCGTCACGTAGCAGCGCACATCAACGTCGCCACGCTCCATGGCGGTGTCGATGCGCGCCCGGGGGAGTACATGGAATTTCGCGGGGCGCCCGACCTGGGTGGCCAGGCTCAACATCAGGTCATACAAAATCCCTTGGGTCGGCTGGCCCTGGTCGAGTTGCACCATGGGCATGGTCCAGCTGTCGGAAATCGAGAAACGCAGAGGTGCGGGCGCCGCCACGCTGACCGTGGCAATCATCCACAAGGCGCCCAGGACTGCGCGCATAAACTCTCCGGGTTCAGCCTTTTACGGGCTTGGTTAGACCAGCTTAGTCAGATTAGACGAGCGTGCCGGATGCAATTTCCCCCTTGCTCCGCTAGCATTACCCGCTTCCGCTTCCCAGTTGCGACGGTTTTCGATGAGTTATCAGGTTCTTGCACGTAAATGGCGTCCGCGCTCGTTCCGCGAAATGGTCGGCCAGACCCATGTGCTCAAGGCTCTGATCAATGCCTTGGACAGCCAGCGGCTGCACCACGCCTACCTGTTCACCGGTACCCGCGGTGTGGGCAAGACCACCATTGCGCGCATCATCGCCAAGTGCCTGAACTGTGAAACCGGCATCACCTCGACGCCGTGCGGTACGTGCTCGGTGTGCCGGGAGATCGACGAAGGGCGCTTTGTCGACCTGATCGAGATCGACGCCGCGAGCCGCACCAAGGTCGAAGACACCCGCGAGTTGCTCGACAACGTGCAGTACGCGCCCAGCCGTGGCCGCTTCAAGGTCTACCTGATCGACGAAGTGCACATGCTGTCCAGCCACTCTTTCAACGCCTTGTTGAAAACCCTGGAAGAGCCGCCGCCCTACGTCAAATTCATCCTGGCCACCACCGACCCGCAGAAACTTCCTGCAACGATTCTGTCGCGGTGCCTGCAGTTCTCCCTGAAAAACATGACCCCGGAGCGCGTGGTCGAGCATTTGACCCACGTGCTGGGTGTCGAGAACGTGCCGTTCGAAGACGACGCCCTGTGGTTGCTGGGCCGCGCCGCCGACGGCTCGATGCGCGACGCCATGAGCCTCACCGACCAGGCCATCGCCTTCGGTGAAGGCAAGGTTATGGCCGCCGACGTGCGGGCGATGCTCGGCACCCTCGACCACGGCCAGGTGTTCGGTGTGCTGCATGCACTGATCGAAGGCGACGCCAAGGCGTTGCTCGAAGCCGTGCGCCACCTGTCCGAGCAAGGCCCGGACTGGAATGGCGTGCTCTCGGAGATTCTCAACGTGCTGCACCGCGTCGCCATCGCCCAGGCCCTGCCTGAAGGCGTCGACAACGGCCACGGCGACCGCGACCGTGTGTTGGCCCTGGCCCAGGCGTTGCCGGCCGAAGATGTGCAGTTCTACTACCAGATGGGCCTGATTGGCCGACGTGACTTGCCGTTGGCCCCCGACCCGCGTGGCGGCTTCGAAATGGTCCTGCTGCGGATGCTGGCCTTCAGGCCCGCCGACACGGCGGATGCACCGAGACAGCCGCTAAAGCCAGTGGGGATCAGCCAGGCCACAGTTGATTCCGCCAAACCAGTGGCTGGCCCGGCTGTTGTCGCGCCAGTGGTTGCGCCGCCGGTGCCTGTTGCTCCGGCGCCGGCCCCGGTTGTTGCCGAGCCTGTGGCGCCTGTGGTCGTGCCTGAGCCGGTGGTCGAGCCTGCGCCCGTGCCTGAAGTCGACCTGCCGTGGAATGACCCGGTAGAAGCCGAGGTCGAGCTGCAGCCTGCCGTCGAGCCGGTGCTGGAAACGGCCGCCGAGCAGCCCGAACTTACGCCGATGCCGTCGCCGACCCCGGACAGCGTGGTGCCAGATGCTCCGGAATGGGCTTCGGCCCCGGTGCCGGAGCCGACCGTCGCGCAAGTGGACGCCGCCACCCCGGGCACCGACCTCGACGACGAGCCGCCGCTGGACGAAGACTACATTGAGCCGGACATCGATTCGGCTTACAGCTACCTGGACGACCTGGCCAGCGAACACACCGCCGAGCCTGCCCCGGAGCCTGAACCTGAACCCGCAGCAATGCCGGCCACCGGCCTGGCGTTGCAATGGCTGGAGCTGTTCCCGAAACTGCCAATCTCGGGCATGACCGGCAGCATCGCCGCCAACTGCACGCTGATTGCCGTGGATGGCGACCATTGGCTGTTGCACCTGGACCCGGCCCACAGCGCCCTGTTCAACGCGACCCAGCAGCGCCGGCTCAACGATGCCCTGAACCAGTTCCACGGCCGCACGCTGACCATCAGCATCGAGCTGATCAAGCCCGAACAGGAAACCCCGGCCCAGGCTGCGTCCCGCCGCCGGGTCAACCGCCAGCGCGAAGCTGAAGAGTCGATCCAGGGTGATCCGCTCATCCAGCAGATGATGCAGCAGTTTGGCGCGGTGGTGCGTCACGATACTATTGAACCTGTAGAAGCCCCGGTTCAGGCGTCATAAGCCGGGGCCAATAATTGATCCACGTACTTTTGAGGTGATTCCCATGATGAAAGGTGGCATGGCCGGCCTGATGAAGCAGGCGCAGCAGATGCAGGAAAAGATGGCCAAGATGCAGGAAGAACTGGCCAACGCCGAAGTCACCGGTAAAGCCGGTGGCGATATGGTCAGTGTGGTGATGACCGGTCGTCACGACATCAAGCGCGTGAGCATCGACCCAAGCGTATTGCCGGGCGTGGGCGAAGACGACCTGGAAATGCTCGAGGCGCTGTTTGCCGCGGCCGTCAACGACGCCGTGCGCAAGATTGAAGCCAACAGCCAGGACAAAATGTCCGGCGTGACCGCTGGCATGCAACTGCCGCCGGGTATGAAGCTGCCGTTCTGATCGGCAAGCGCAGCACCGAAAATGCCAGGCCCCGTGCCTGGCATTTTTTTGGCCGGCTATTTTCCATACCCGTAGCAGCTGTCGAGCCGCAGCGAGGCTGCGTCGGCAGCGACTCGGTCCCACGTCTGGCATGAAAGCAGCGGTGCGGCTAACGTAGCCTCGCTGGCGCTCGACAACTGCTACTGCGAGAGTTTTGTCGAACCCTGGGCCCTGTTTTGGGGTCTGCACCCTATACCGTTGAATTCAATCACCGATAGAAGGAGCCTCGCTGATGTCCGAAGCATTGACCCTCAACCAGCGCATTGTGCTGGTCTCACGCCCCCACGGCGCACCGGTGCCGGAAAACTTTCGCCTGGAGCGCGTCGCGCTGCCGGAACTGGCCGACGGCCAGGTACTGCTGAAAACCCTTTACCTGTCGCTGGATCCCTACATGCGCGGGCGCATGAGTGATGCGCCGTCCTACGCCGCGCCGGTGGAAATCGACGAGGTGATGACCGGTGGCGCTGTCAGCCGTATCGAGCAATCACGTAATCCCAAGTTCGAAGTGGGTGACCTGGTGGTCGGTTCCACTGGCTGGCAGAGCCACAGCATCTCCGATGGCCGCAACCTGACGCCGGTGCCCAAGGGCCTGGCCAGTCCGTCCATGGCCTTGGGCGTGCTGGGTATGCCCGGCATGACCGCTTACATGGGCCTGATGGATATCGGCCAACCCAAGTCCGGGGAAACCCTGGTGGTGGCGGCGGCTTCCGGCGCGGTGGGCTCGGTGGTCGGCCAGGTGGCGAAGATCAAGGGCCTTAGGGTGGTCGGCGTGGCGGGTGGCGCCGACAAGTGCCGCTATGTGGTGGACGAGCTGGGCTTTGATGCCTGCGTCGATCACAAGAGCGACAACTTTGCCGAGGAACTTGCCCAAGCGTGTCCCGAGGGCATCGACATCTACTTTGAGAACGTCGGCGGCAAGGTGTTCGACGCGGTTGTGCCGCTGCTGAATGCCAAGGCCCGAATCCCGTTGTGTGGCCTGATTGCCGGTTACAACGCCCACGAAGCCCCCAGCGGCCCCGATCGGCTGCCAGCGCTGCAGCGCACCTTGCTGACCAAGCGTGTGCGCATCCAGGGCTTTATCGTGTTCGACGACTATGGCGACCGTCAGCCGGAATTCCTCAGCGCCATGGCGCCGTGGGTGCGGGACGGCAAGATCAAGTTCCGCGAAGACGTGGTGGAAGGCCTGGAGCAGGCAC
The DNA here is from genome assembly GCF_034044025.1 of Pseudomonas sp. SED1. Classification (NCBI taxonomy): domain Bacteria; kingdom Pseudomonadati; phylum Pseudomonadota; class Gammaproteobacteria; order Pseudomonadales; family Pseudomonadaceae; genus Pseudomonas; species Pseudomonas sp. SED1. The sequence continues at coordinate 804 of NZ_JAXCIS010000036.1, read as the reverse complement.
CAGAAGCCTTTATCGGTTTGCTGGAGGGGCGCAACTTCGGCAAGTTGGTGGTGCACGTCGCACAAGATTGAGCATTTGACGCTAATCCGGGGCGCGGGTATAAACCGCGTCTCGTTGTTTTGTCGGACCTTTCCCCATGAGCTTCAGCCCCCTGATTCGTCAACTGATCGACGCCCTGCGCACTTTGCCAGGCGTGGGTCAGAAAACCGCCCAGCGCATGGCGCTGCAACTGCTGGAACGTGATCGCAGCGGCGGCTCCCGACTGGCCCAGGCCTTGAGCCAGGCCATGGAAGGGGTAGGCCACTGCCGCCAGTGCCGCACCTTGACCGAGGAAGAGCTCTGCCCGCAATGCGCCGACCCGCGTCGCGACGACACACTGTTGTGCGTGGTTGAAGGGCCGATGGACGTATACGCGGTGGAGCAGACCGGTTACCGCGGGCGCTACTTTGTGCTCAAGGGCCACCTGTCGCCGCTGGACGGCCTGGGGCCGGAAGCTATCGGTATTCCGCAACTGGTGACGCGGATCGAGGAGCAGGGCACCTTTGTCGAGGTGATCCTGGCCACCAACCCTACGGTGGAAGGCGAAGCGACGGCCCATTACATCGCGCAGTTGCTGACCAACAAAGGCCTGATCACCTCGCGCATCGCCCACGGTGTGCCGTTGGGTGGCGAGCTGGAACTGGTGGATGGCGGTACCTTGGCGCATTCGTTTGCCGGGCGTAAGCCGATCGCCCTGTAACAAACACCGCAGGACAACATGTGGGAGCGGGCTTGCTCGCGAATGCGCTGCTTCAGTCGATGTAT
>NZ_JAXCIS010000035.1:0-21308 GCF_034044025.1 Pseudomonas sp. SED1 | reverse complement strand
GCGCTTTTCAAAAGTGACCCGCTGTAAGAGCGGAACCCTAAGTGGCCGTTACCTAAATAACGGATATGTACACCATCAGCCCCCAAAAGCATCCCGCAAAAACCCCGGCGCGATATACCGCTGATAATGCGCCTCAGACAAAATGAAAAACTCCCGGTCAATGGCATCCCGCAAATCCGGCAACCCCCACTCCCGAAACTCCGGCATCAGCACCATGCCATACGCCTCCAGATGGGTAATCACCCTCGACCCCCGGGCAATCAACTGATACGCCCAGCAGTACTCCGACTGATGCGGCACAAACCGAATCTTGCGCTGCTCCAACTGCCCACGCAGCATTTTCGGGTCAAACACCTCAAGCTTCCCGGCCATCACCTGCACCAACAACTGCTCCAGCCGCAGCCAAACCGCTCGTTTTTCTTCCTCGTTATAACCGTTCCACTGAATCACCTCATGGTGAAACCGCTTACACCCCCGGCACACAAGATCGCCGTAAACCGTGGAGCACAGGCCTACGCAAGGGGTCTTGATGGTTTGATTAGACATGATCGACAACACAAATCAGCGAAACAGTTGCACATGTTAGCCCTTTGTCTAAGGTTGATCACCCTGCAAACTTGGCAAGGCAACTTACGTTTAGAAATTTTTTGCCGTAGAATCATCCGGCCTTGTAAGGCGCCAATAATCCGTTGGAAGCTGTTTTCAAAGCGTCACGAGCACAGTCGTTCCTAAAGAACGGTGTTGGCGATGGTTATTTACCCGGTAAATAGCCAGCGCCAACCCTCATCAGCTCCGTTCTGCAGGCGTAAAACTTTGAAAGCAGCTTCTGTGAGGATTGCCGGCAGCGCTGGCTCTACGGCCCAAAAAGCCCCTGAGCGCATGCGTGCCGTGCATTTCTGGATGAGCGTCCCGTGGGACCACTGATGAGGGTAATAACTGTGCTTGAAGCCTACCGCAAACATATCGAAGAGCGTGCAGCCCTGGGTATCGTTCCCCAGCCGCTTAACGCCGAACAAACCGCAGGCCTGGTCGAGCTGCTGAAAAATCCTCCGGCTGGCGAAGAAGAATTCCTCGTTGACCTGATCACCAACCGCATTCCACCAGGCGTTGACGAAGCTGCCTACGTCAAGGCCGGTTTCCTGTCTGCCCTGGCCAAGGGCGAAGCCACTTCCCCTCTGATCGACAAGAAACGCGCTGTTGAACTGCTCGGCACCATGCAAGGCGGCTACAACATCGTGACTTTGGTCGAGCTGCTGGACGACGCCACCCTGGCTCCCGTCGCTGCCGCCCAACTCAAGCACACCCTGCTGATGTTCGATGCCTTCCACGACGTCGCGGAAAAAGCCAAGAACGGCAACCAGCACGCCAAAGACGTGATCCAGTCCTGGGCCGACGGCGAGTGGTTCAAGAACCGCCCGACCCTGGCCGACAAGATCAGCCTGCGCGTGTTCAAGGTGACGGGCGAAACCAACACCGACGACCTGTCCCCTGCCCCGGACGCCTGGTCCCGTCCTGACATCCCGCTGCACGCCCTGGCCATGCTGAAAATGGCCCGTGAAGGCATCGTGCCGGATGAGCAAGGCAAAACCGGCCCGATGAAGCAGATCGAAGAAATGCGCGGCCAAGGCTTCCCGATCGCCTACGTCGGTGACGTGGTCGGTACCGGTTCGTCGCGTAAATCGGCTACCAACTCGGTGCTGTGGTTCTTCGGCGACGACGTTCCTTACGTGCCGAACAAGCGCGCTGGCGGCTTCTGCTTCGGCAGCAAGATCGCTCCCATCTTCTACAACACCATGGAAGATGCTGGCGCACTGCCAATCGAATTCGACGTCACCAACATGAACATGGGCGACGTGATCGACCTGTACCCGCATGCTGGCAAAGTCACCAAGCACAACAGCGATGAAGTCCTGACCACCTTCGAAATGAAGACCCCGGTCCTGTTGGACGAAGTCCGTGCTGGCGGTCGTATCCCGCTGATCATCGGCCGTGGCCTGACCGAGAAGGCTCGCGTTGAGCTGGGTCTGCCGCCTTCGACCCTGTTCAAACTGCCGGAAGCTCCGGCTGAAAGCGACAAGGGCTACACCCTGGCGCAGAAAATGGTCGGCAAGGCCTGCGGCGTGGCTGGCGTTCGTCCAGGCACCTACTGCGAACCGAAGATGACCACCGTGGGCTCCCAGGACACCACCGGTCCTATGACCCGTGACGAACTGAAAGACCTGGCGTGCCTGGGCTTCTCGACCGATCTGGTAATGCAGTCGTTCTGCCATACCGCGGCCTATCCAAAGCCGATCGACGTGACCACCCACCACACCCTGCCTGACTTCATCATGACCCGTGGCGGTGTATCGCTGCGTCCAGGCGACGGCATCATCCACAGCTGGCTGAACCGTATGCTGCTGCCGGACACCGTCGGTACCGGTGGTGACTCCCACACCCGTTTCCCAATGGGCATTTCGTTCCCGGCCGGTTCCGGCCTGGTAGCGTTCGCCGCAGCCACTGGCGTTATGCCACTGGACATGCCGGAATCGATCCTGGTGCGCTTCAAAGGCGAAATGCAGCCTGGCATCACCCTGCGTGACCTGGTTCACGCCATTCCTTACTACGCGATCCAGGCTGGCCTGCTGACCGTAGAGAAGAAAGGCAAGAAGAACGCGTTCTCCGGCCGCATCCTGGAAATCGAAGGCCTGGACAACCTGAGCATCGAACAGGCTTTCGAGCTGTCCGACGCCTCGGCTGAACGTTCGGCTGCCGGTTGCACCATCAAGCTGTCGAAAGAATCCATCACCGAGTACCTGAACTCCAACATCACCCTGCTGCGCTGGATGATCGGTGAAGGCTACGGCGATGCGCGTACCCTGGAACGTCGTGCCCAAGCGATGGAAGCCTGGGTTGCCAACCCTGAGCTGATGGTTGCCGATGCCGATGCCGAATACGCTGAAATCATCGAAATCGACCTGGCCGACATCAAGGAGCCTGTGCTCTGCGCGCCAAACGATCCGGACGACGCCCGTCTGCTGTCCAGCGTTGCTGGCGAGAAGATCGACGAAGTGTTCATCGGTTCGTGCATGACCAACATCGGTCACTTCCGCGCTGCCGGTAAACTGCTGGATCAGGTCAAGGGTCAGCTGCCAACCCGTCTGTGGCTGTCGCCGCCGACCAAGATGGACGCTCACCAACTGACCGAAGAAGGCTACTACGGCATCTACGGCAAGGCTGGCGCGCGCATGGAAATGCCGGGCTGCTCGCTGTGCATGGGTAACCAGGCACGTGTAGAGCCGAACTCGACCGTTGTGTCGACTTCCACCCGTAACTTCCCGAACCGTCTGGGTGATGGCGCAAACGTCTACCTGGCTTCGGCTGAGCTGGCGTCGGTGGCTTCCATCCTGGGTCGCCTGCCGACCGTCGAGGAGTACATGGAATACGCCGCGAAGATCAACACCATGGCCAGCGACGTGTATCGCTACCTGAGTTTTGACCAGATCGCCGAGTTCCGTGAAGCTGCTGCAAACGCCAACATCCCGGTCATTCAAGCCTAAGGCTTAATTTCCGGTCAGAAAAACGCCGCGTATCGTCAGATGCGCGGCGTTTTTTTATGCGCCTCGATTGAGGCCCAGACTTTCTCCTGCGCCTGGGTGCAGGGTGTGCCTTGCGGGTGCGCCTGGATCGTTGCGATCACTGCGCGTAACTCTGCCTTGCTTTGGTCCATACGCGCCTGAAGCTCTTCTATTTGCACAATCTTGTGCTCCAGCCTGAAGACCATCTGCGCCCGCTTGGCCTCACTCGGTGAGTCGTCCGGCATCAGCGCCTTCAATTCCTGCAAGCTGAAACCCGCCCGCTGTGCGCCCTGGATCAATTGCAGCGCCTGCAGTGTCTGCATCGAATAACGACGGTATCCGTTGCCTTGCCGCTCAACCTGGATCAGCCCCTGGGCCTCGTAATAGCGGATCTTCGAAGCAGCCAGCCCACTGCGTTGCGCCAGTTCACCAATATTCATCGCCGACCCCATTGACCTTAAAGTGACCTTTAAGCTTAGCCTGAACGTTCCCTTTGTGAGGAGTCAAGCATGTCGCCCTTTGAAGCGTTGCAATTGCCCAACGGCCAGGTCATCAGTAACCGCATCGCCAAGGCGGCGATGGAAGAGAACATGGCGCAGGTCAACCAGGCGCCTTCCGAGGCCTTGATGCGCCTGTATCAAGCCTGGGCCGAAGGCGAACCCGGGCTGATCCTGACCGGCAACGTGATGATCGACCGCCGCGCCATGACCGGCCCCGGCGGCGTGGTGCTGGAAGACGAACGCCACCTGGACGAGTTTCGCCGCTGGGCCGCGATTGGCCGGGCCAAGGGTGCGCAATTCTGGGTCCAGCTCAACCACCCGGGCCGGCAGACCATGGCCAACCTCGGCCAGCAAGCAATGGCGCCCTCGGCCGTTCCCCTCGACCTCGGCGGCTTCTCGAAGATGTTCGCCCAGCCCAAGGCGATGACCGAGAAGGATATACAGGACGTCATCTCGCGCTTCGCCACCAGCGCGCGTCTCGCCGAAAAAGCCGGTTTCAGCGGTGCGCAGATCCATGCGGCCCACGGCTATCTGATCAGCCAGTTTCTCTCGCCCTTGAGCAACCAGCGCACGGACCGCTGGGGCGGCAGCCTGGAAAACCGCGCACGTCTGCTGCTGGAAGTGATCACGGCCGTGCGCGCCGCCGTGAGCCCGCACTTCTGCGTGGCGGTAAAACTCAACTCCGCGGACTTCCAGCGCGGCGGGTTTGACGCCGCCGACGCCCGCGCCGTGGTCGAGTTGCTCAACCCGCTGGCCATCGACCTGCTGGAGTTGTCCGGCGGCAGCTACGAAGCCCCGGCCATGCAAGGCGAGGCTCGCGACGGGCGCACTCTGGCCCGCGAAGCCTATTTCATCGAGATGGCCAGCGACCTGGCGAAAGTCGCCAGCATGCCGGTGATGGTCACCGGCGGCATTCGCCGTTTGCCAATCGTCCAGCAAGTCCTGGACAGCGGCATCGCCATGGCCGGAATCGCCACCGCCCTGACCCTGGAGCCGCACCTGATCAAGCAATGGCGCGCAGGCCGCGATCTCAACCCGCAACTGCCGGCCATCCGCTGGAAGCGCAAACCCCTGGCCAGCCTGGCGACCATGGCAGTGGTGCGTTATCAGTTACGCCGCCTGAGCCGTGGCCGCCAGCCGAAACCTGGGGTGGCGCCGCTGCTGGCGCTGATCAAGGACCAACTGTTTATCGCCCGGCGCACCCGCCAATATCGCGCTGCGATGACCAATTCTTCATATTGAGCGGGGAGCATTCAGCGCCATGGAACTGTCCTCTACTGATCAGCAGCTTTTTACACTCACTGACGATTGGAGTTCTTCATGGCGAAAATCACCCTGGCCCAGCAATTGGCGACCACCCTTGAACAGGCGGGCATCAAGCGCATCTGGGGCCTGACCGGCGACAGCCTCAACGGCCTGACCGACTCTCTGCGCACCATGGACAGCATCGAGTGGATGCACGTGCGCCACGAAGAAGTGGCCGCGTTTGCCGCCGGTGCCGAAGCGGCGGCCACCGGTGAACTGACCGTATGCGCCGGCAGCTGCGGCCCCGGGAACCTGCACTTGATCAATGGCCTGTTCGACTGCCATCGCAACCATGTGCCGGTGCTGGCCATCGCTGCACAGATCCCCTCCTCCGAGATCGGCCTGAACTACTTTCAGGAAACCCATCCCCAGGAACTGTTCAAGGAGTGCAGCCACTTTATCGAGCTGGTGACCAACCCCGAACAGATGCCCCACGTGCTGCACCGCGCCATGCGCTCGGCGATCCTCAATCGCGGCGTGGCGGTGGTGGTGATTCCGGGCGATGTGTCGTTGCTGGAAGTGGAAGACAAGTTCAAACCGTGGCCGGCCCTGCTGGCGCCGCGCACCCTGCCGGCAGAACAGGACCTGCAACGCCTCACTGAGATCCTCGAAAACAGCGGCAAAGTCACCCTGCTGTGCGGCAGCGGCTGTGCCGGCGCCCACGATGAAGTGGTAGCCCTGGCCGACGCCCTCGGTGCACCGGTGGTTCACGCCCTGCGTGGCAAGGAGCATGTGGAGTGGGACAACCCGTTCGACGTCGGCATGACCGGCCTGATCGGCTTCAGCTCCGGTTACCACGCCATGCTCAACTGCGACACGCTGATCATGCTCGGCACCGACTTCCCGTATCGCCAGTTCTACCCGACTGACGCGAAGATCATCCAGGTCGACCGCAACCCGCAGGCATTGGGCCGACGTGCCACGCTGGACTTGGGGATTGCTGCCGACGTCAGCGAAACGATTCAAGCGCTGTTGCCGCGCCTGACCCGCAAGACGGATCGCAGCTTCCTCGAAACCTCGCTCAAGCATTATGAGAAAGCGCGCCAAGGCTTGGATGACCTGGCGGAACCGTCAAAGGCTGGCCGGCCGATTCATCCGCAATACGTAGCGCGCCTGCTCAGTGAGCTGGCGGACGACGATGCGATTTTCACCGCCGACGTTGGCTCGCCTACGGTGTGGGCAGCGCGCTACCTGAAGATGAACGGCAAGCGCCGGCTGATTGGCTCGTTCAACCATGGCTCGATGGCCAACGCCATGCCCCAGGCCATCGGCGCACAAGCGGCATTTCCCGGGCGTCAGGTGATTTCGATGTCTGGCGACGGTGGCTTTACCATGCTGATGGGCGACTTCATCAGCCTGGCTCAGTTGAACCTGCCGGTGAAATTGGTGGTGTTCAACAACTCGTCCCTGGGCTTTGTCGCCATGGAGATGAAGGCTGCGGGCTATCTGGACACCGGCACCGAACTGAAAAACCCGGACTTTGCCGCCATGTCCAACGCCATGGGCATCCTCGGCATTCGTGTCGAGCAATCCGAAGACCTCGAGCCGGCCCTGCGCCGCGCCCTGGCCCATGACGGCCCGGTGCTGGTGGACGTGGTCACCGCCACCCAGGAACTGGTGATGCCACCGAGCATCAAGCTCGAACAGGCCAAGGGCTTCAGCCTGTACATGCTCAAGGCGGTGATGAGCGGGCGTGGTGATGAAGTGATCGAGCTGGCGAAAACCAACTGGCTCAGATAAGTCCCGCCACTGTAGGAGCGAGCTTGCTCGCGAAGATCGTTAACGATGACGCGGGCTATTTGAAAGCTCGCGTCGCCTGGACGTTCTTCGCGAGCAAGCTCGCTCCTACAGGTTACTTATGCGCTCTGTTTTTCCACCCACTTGCCGTAGGCATCGATGAACGCCTGCAAAAACGGCTTGGTCTTTTCCGACACCTTCCCCGACTCGTCGAACACACTGCCCGCGCCGCCCAGGTAGGCTTCCGGCTGCTGCATGCACGGCACATCAAGGAACACCAACGACTGGCGCAAATGGTGATTGGCCCCAAAACCGCCGATGGCGCCGGGGGACACACTGATCACTGCGCCCGGTTTGCCGCTGAAGACACTTTGGCCATAAGGACGTGAACCGACGTCAATCGCATTCTTCAATACACCCGGCACGGAGCGGTTGTATTCGGGCGTCACAAACAGCACCGCGTCGGATGAACGCACGTGTTGACGGAAAGTACTGTAGGCTGCCGGCGGTGCAGCGCCGTCGATGTCCTCGTTGTAGAGCGGCAAATCGCCAATTTCGACAATGTTCAACTTGAGGTTGGCGGGCGCCAACTCGGCCAATGCCAGGGCGACCTTGCGGTTGATCGACTCTTTTCTCAAGCTGCCGACCAGTACGGCAATCGTGTAGACCTTGCTCATTGGGGTTTCCCGGTTTCTGACTTAAGGAACTTGTAGTTATAAAGCCTGGCCGGCGCGATCACCAGCGCGTTTTTGCAATCCCCAGGGACGTTAACGCCGCAGATGGACTTGTAAGTAATGTCTGAAAAAGTCAACGAATAGTATTTTTTTTCAATAGGTAAACTACCCCGCTCTCCTACGGTCTACAGAACCGCAAATCGAGTGTTTATCTCCAGAGGTTCTAAACAGATGGCAGCAGTACTTGTCGGACAGTTCCATGCCAGAGACGCAGAAGGTCGCGTTTATTCGGTGCATGAGTTCCAGGAATCCAACCCGCCCCTCGACGGCCTGGCTGGATCGGCGCCCACCACCACCTACAAGCTGGCCATTGGCGACCGCGTAGAAAAACTGGATGGCGATGAATTCAGATTGATTCAGTCGGGCACCATCATCACCCGCGAATCCGCAACGACCCACGCTTCATAAGACCTTATTCCCCATAGGCGATATCAACATTATCGCCGACGCCTCCCAGTGTTCGGTCCTTGCCGAACGAGAACAGATCAAAGTTGGTTTTGGCCTGGCTGGGAGGACAGTGGTACTGATAGGCCACGCCCCAGGGGTCTGTCAGCATGTCCTCATCCTTGAGATAGGGCCCCCGCCACTTCCCTTCCCCCGCAGGCTTAACAGTCAACACCGCCAGACCCTCGTCGTCGGTAGGATAACGCCCCACATCCTGATGAAACTGCTCGACCGCCTTGCCCAGCTCTTTCAGTTGGACCTTGGCCGTGGCGATTTCCGACTGAGTCACGTCGCCGAAGATCCGCGGCCCCACCGCAACCGCCAGCACCCCGACAATCAGTACCACCACCAGCAGGTCCCACAACGAAAACCCGCGTGTGTCTGTTTTACCGAGCATCGATAAGGCTCCCCCATGGATCCCCTGATTGATACGCCCTTTGTATGACCTGCTGGTTGCAGGCGCCAAGGGACTTGATCGTGCAAGTCTAGTTGGGCCGTTCCCGCGCAGGGTCTTTTTTCCACACCCTGGCCTGAGCCATTGAATCCACGTCGTACTGAACATAGACTCCGGCCATGCGTTTACGTCATATCGAAGTCATTCAAGCGATTTTGCAGACCGGACACCTCGGCACCGCCGCCGAATGGTTGCAACTCCCCGTGGCCGATGTGGACGCGACCCTCAAGGATGCCGAGTTGCAATTGGGTTTCATGCTGTTCGCCAGTGTGCGCGGACGCTTGCAGGCCACCCGGGAAACCCTCGAGCTGCAGGGCGAAATCGCCCGCCTCTATGCCGCCCTCGAGCCGGTGCAACGCCTGGCCAGCAGCCTGAAACACCATCATGCCCCGCCCTTGCGCGCACTGTGCACCCCGCCGCTGGCCAATCAATTGTTGCCCCAGGCGATTGCGGTGCTGCGCCGACGTTTTCAAGATACGCCGTGCAACCTCTCCAGCCACTCCACCCGGGACATCGTCAAAAGCCTGCTGCTGCACGAAGCCGACCTCGGCCTGAGCCTGCACGACCCGGAACATCCGCAGATCCACAGCACGCCACTGGCCCACGGTAAACTGCAATTGCTCGCGCCCCATGGCTGGCTGAAGCCTCGGCAGAAGTACATTGCGCTACAGGAACTGGCCGGGCAGTCGATGATCGGCCTTGAAGGCCAGGACCCGCTGAGCCGCCTGCTGGACAGCAAGCTGCAAGCCCTGCGCCCGCTGCCGGTGGTGCAAACCCGGGTGCAGACGTACCAGATGATGCGCAGCATGGTGGAAGCCGGGGAAGGCCTGGCGATTGTCGACCCGTTCACCGCCACCGGTGCACGGGAAGCCGGGCTCGATGCGTGCCCGTTGTCACCACCGATGGGCGTGACCTTGTATGCCTTGACCCTGAAAGACAGCGAAGCGTCTCCCGCCTTGAATGCGCTGCTGGAGATTGTCACCGAGAAGGCGGAAAGCCTGCTGACCAGTACGCTTCCCTGAATGTGGGAGCTGTCGAGCCCTGGCGAGGCTGCGAAGGCGGCGGCATCGTCGATAAATAGGTTGCCTGACACACCGCCATCGCGGCCTCGCTGGGGCTCGACGGCTCCCACAGGGGATCGGGGGAAGTCTGGGAGTTGTATGTTTGGTCGCAAGCACTCGGGTTGCGCAAATCGAATGTGGGAGCTGTCGAGCTTTAGCGAGGCCGCGAAGGCGGCGGCATAGCCGATAAATAGGTTGCCTGACACACCGCTATCGCGGCCTCGCTGGGGCTCGACGGCTCTCACTGGGGATCGGGGGGAGTTTGGTAGTTGTGTGTTTGATCGCAAGTACTCGGCTTGCGCAAATCGAATGTGGGAGCTGTCGAGCTTTAGCGAGGCTGCGATGGCGGCGGCATAGCCGATAAATAGGTTGCCTGACACACCGCTATCGCGGCCTCGCTGGGGCTCGACGGCTCCCACAGGGGATCGGGCGAAGTCTGGGAGTTGTGTGTTTGATCGCAAGCACTCGGGTTGCGCAGATCGAATGTGGGAGCTGTCGAGCTTTAGCGAGGCTGCGAAGGCGGCGGCATAGCCGATAAATAGGTTGCCTGACACACCGCTATCGCGGCCTCGCTGGGGCTCGACGGCTCCCACAGGGGGCGGGGGAAGTCTGGGGGTTGTGTGTTCAGTCGCAAGTACTTGGGTTGCGCAAATCGAATGTGGGAGCTGTCGAGCCCTGGCGAGGCTGCGAAGGCGGCGGCACAGTCGATAAAGAGTTTGCCTGACACACCGCTATCGCGGCCTCGCTGGGGCTCGACGGCTCCCACAGGGGATCGGGGGGAGTTTGGGGGTTGGGTGTTTAATCGCAAGTACTTGGCTTGCGCAAATCGAATGTAGGAGCTGCCTCGCTAAAGCTCGGCAGCTCCTACAGTTGATCGGTGAAGCTCAGACCGCTTCCAGTTCTGTCTTGAACAACCGATACCAGAAAATCGCCACTTCACGGGTCTGCGGATCAATCCCGCGATAGCGCAGGTGGTCGATTCCGCCCATCACATACCCGCAGCGCTCATACAACCGGCAGGCACCAAGGTTGTTGTTCTGGGTTTCCAGCATCATCCCCGGCAGGTTTTTCTTGCGGCTCCAGAATTGCGCCACGTCCAGCAACGCCTTGGCCACCCCGTGGCGCCGCGCCGGCAATACCACCGCCAGCTCGTCCACATGGGCAAAGCCGTTCCAGTTGGTGCTGACCACGATGTGCCCAACGGGCCGGTCATCCAGGTACGCCATGAACACAGCACTGTCGGCCGCGTCACGGAAGCTGGCGAATTCCTCGGGGTCGATGCCGTAGCATTTGCGGTACGGCACGATACGCTCCACCGCCCACTGATCGACGCGCTTGCCCATTTCCGGCACACCGTAGGCGTTGACCTCAAAGCTGAAGTCGTTACCCCACACGTAGGCGTCAAATCCCTCATCAGCCACACGGACACTGAGACCCGGGTACTTCGGGTTCATTACAGCTTGCATAAACATTCTTAACCCTTGATGCAATCGACGGTGTAACAGCGACCATTGCCGTCATCTTCGTGTTGCAGTCCATGAACATCGGCGACAAAGCCGGGGAAACTACTGTCGAACGTCCTGGCAAACGCCAGGTAATCAATGATCGAGCGCGTCGACTCGGTGAACCGCTCACCCGGCATGATCAACGGAATGCCCGGCGGGTAAGGCACCAGCATGACCGCTGCAACGCGTCCTGGCAAAGCGTCGATGGACACCGCCTCGACTTCGCCCTTGACCAGCAGGTCGTAGGCGTCGGCCGGTTTCATGGCGATTTCCGGCAAGACCGTGTACATCCGCTTCAGGTGCTTGGCCGTGGCATTGCTGCGGTAGCAGCTGTGCAACTGGTCACACAAGTCCTTCAACCCCAGCCCTTGATACCGCACCGGGCCCTGCTGAAACACCGATGGCAAACAGACAGCAAGGCTCACGTTGGCGTCATAACTGCGCTTGAATTCCAGCAATTCGGTGAGCAGGGTACTCCACTTGCCTTTGGTGATGCCCATGGAAAACAGCACGAGGAACGAATACAGCCCGGTCTTTTCCACCACCAGCCCACGCTCCCAGAGGAATTTACTGACCACTGCGGCGGGGATTCCGCACTCGCTCAAGGCGCCGCCGGCGTTCAGGCCGGGCATCACCAGGGTGACCTTTATCGGGTCCAGCAGCACATAGTCTTCGGCGATATCGCCAAAGCCATGCCAGTCGGCCTGGGGTTGCAGCAGCCAGTCCGCCGTCACCACCCGGTCAATGCCCGCCACCAGCGGCGGCTGCCAGATGGAGAACCACCAGTCTTCGGCGGCAATATGCTGGCGCAGGTTGGCCAGGGCGCGACGAAAGCTCAGGGCCTCGTCAAACATCTCTTGCAGCAACGACCGCCCCGCCGGCCCTTCCATCATTGCCGACGCCACATCCAGGGAGGCGATGATGCTGTACTGCGGCGAGGTGGAAATGTGCATCATGAACGCTTCGTTGAAGCGGTCGCGGTCGAGCTTGCGCGCCCCACCATCCTGCACATGGATCATCGACGCCTGGCTGAACGCCGCCAGCAGCTTGTGTGTGGAGTGCGTGGTGAACACCAGCGGGCTGTCGACCGTGCGCGAGGTACCCATGCCGTAGCGCCCGGCGAAGAACTCATGAAACGCCGCGTAGGCGTACCACGCCTCGTCAAAGTGCAGCACCTCGACACTGTTGCCCAGTTGCAGCTTGATCAGCTCGGCGTTGTAGCACAGGCCGTCGTAGGTGGAATTAGTCACCACTGCCAGCTTGACCTTGGCCGGTCGCCCTCGGGTCAGTGGGCTGGCCTCGATCTTGGCGCGGATCGACTCGGGGCTGAACTCGCTCAGGGGAATCGGCCCGATGATCCCCAGTTCATTGCGCTCCGGGCACAGGTACAACGGAATGGCGCCGGTCATGATGATCGAATGCAGTACCGACTTGTGGCAGTTGCGGTCCACCAGCACCAGGTCATCCCGGCCAACCATCGAGTGCCAGACAATCTTGTTGGCCGTGGACGTGCCATTGATCACGAAGTAGGTGTGATCCGCGCCGAAGTTGCGCGCCGCACGGGCCTCGGCCTCGGCCAGCGGGCCGGTGTGGTCCAGCAGCGAGCCCAATTCCGGCACCGACACTGACAAGTCCGAACGCAGGGTATTTTCCCCGAAGAACTGATGAAACGCCTGCCCCACCGGGCTTTTGCGATAGGCCACGCCACCGCCATGGCCGGGGGTGTGCCAGGAATAATTCGAGTCCGCCGTGTGTTGCACCAGCGCCTTGAAGAATGGCGGCAACAGGCCATCCAGGTAAGCCCGCGCGGCCCGTGCGACTTGCCGCGCGAGAAACGGCACGGTGTCTTCAAACAGGTAAAGAATGCCCCGCAATTGATTGAGTTCGCTCATGGCGTCGGCCGGGGCGTTTTCCAGGGTGACTTGCTCACCCAGGGCAAAGATCGGCAGGTTCGGCGCCCGCACCCGCGCCAGGCGGATCAGCTCCACCATGTTTTGCATCAGGTGGGTATTTTCCCCGGCGCCCTCGGCGGCGATCAGCATGCAGGCCAGGCCGTGATGGGTCGAAGCCACCAGGCGCCCCTCGGCGTAGTCCACCGCCGAAAAGATACTGAAGCCCTCCTGTTCCAGCTCCCGGGCAATGCCCCGGACGCGGTCGCCGGCAACGGTGTCGGCCTTGATGTCGCGGTGTACGATCAGAACCGGGAACTTCAGGTCTTTGTACATGAGCGCTTGGCGTCCTGAGGGCTATGCCTTCAGGGTAGAAGCTCGGAGCGCATGTGGCGAATGAAGATGTTCAACCCGCCTTCATAAAGCCCCCCTGATGACCTCCCGCAACAGCAACGCCGCCTCCACCGCCTGCTGGCGTGTCGCCAGGTTGGTGAAACCCATCAACAGCCCTTGCTGGCGACCCGTTTCGATGCTCCAGCCAGACAGTGCCTGAATCCCCAGCCCCGCGTCGGCGGCGTGGGACGCAACCACCTGATCAGAGACCTCCACCCGCAACCGCGCCAACAAATTGATCCCACCGGACTGTTCATCGACCTGCAAAAACTCCCCGCAATGACTGTTCAGCGCATCCACCAGAAAGCCGCGCCGCTGGGTGTAGAGCTGGCGCATTTTTTTCAGGTGGCGGGTGAAATGGCCCTGGTCGAGAAAGTCGGCGGTGGTGGCTTGCAGCAACTCGGCACTGCGGTTTTGCAGGACGCGGGCGCTGGCCTCAAATGCCGGCAGCAACGCCTGCGGCACCACCAAATAGCCCAGCCGCAACCCCGGGAACAGCATCTTGCTGAAGCTGCCCGAGTAAATCACCCGGTCCGCCGTGTCCTGGCTTTTGAGCGCCGCCAAGGGCTGGCCCTTGTAACGAAACTCACTGTCGTAGTCGTCCTCCACCACCCAGCCGCCATGGACCTGCGCCCAGTCGAGCAGGCTACGGCGCCGGGTGACACTGAGGGCGACACCCAGCGGGCTTTGGTGAGCCGGCGTGACAATCGCCAGCCGCGCCTTTGGAGCACGCCGTACGCCCTCCTCGACATCGAGCCCGTCACGGTCGACCGGCACCGGCATTAACTTCACCCCCAAGTGGAGCAACAACTGCCGCGCATGCAAATAGCCCGGGTCTTCGAACCAGCACTGCTGGCCTGCCATCTGCAACGCATCACACACCAGCGCGAGGCACGCCGAGTAACCGGCACACACGAACACCTGCTCCGGCGAGCACGCCACGCCACGGTACAGCGCCAGGTATTGAGCAATCGCCACACGCAGCGACCGGGCACCACGCACGTCACCCATGGCCAGGCTGTTGACGTCGACACGCCGGACCTGCCGGGTGACCAGGCGCGCCCATAACTTGCGCGGAAAGCTATCGAGTGCCGGCAAGCCCAGTTGCAACAGGCGCGGCGCAGAGGTCGGCGCCAAGGTCTGCGATTCGACCGCCAGCGACTTGATTGACCGCTGCGGCAACGCATCGGCCACCACCGTTCCCGCTTGCCCGCGCGCCAGGAAGAACCCCTCGCTGACCAGCAACTGGTAGGCGGTCTCCACGGTGCCCCGGGCCACCTTCAGCTCCTGGGCCAGGCTGCGCACCGACGGCACCCGTTCGCCAGGACGCAGTTGGCCCTGATCAATGGCCTGGCGAAAGCGCCGGTAAATCTCCTGGTATTTGGGCAGTGACGACATCGTTATCCGGCTCACAGTGAATCAGCGCTGGAGTCTGATCTTGTCCCAACCCGCTTGTCCATTCTTGGCCCTATTGAGCCGGCGACCAGGCCGCCAAACTGACGACATCACTTCACCACAGCAAGGAACACAGCATGCAACACCGTCTCGACTACGCCCAGGCAGCGCCCGCCGGCTACAAGGCCCTTGGTTCGGTGCACAGCTACATCCACGGCTGCGGCCTGGAGAAGGAGTTGATTGACCTGGTGTACCTGCGGGTTTCCCAACTCAACGGTTGCGCCTACTGCCTGGACTCCCATTCCCGCGACCTGCTCAAACAGGGCGTGAGCCTGGAAAAGCTGATGCTGCTGGCCGCATGGCGCGAAGCCTTGCCGTTGTTCACCCCGCGTGAATGTGGCGCGTTAGCTTGGGCCGAGTCGGTCACCCAGGTCGCACAAACCGAGGTGCCGGACGAACACTATGCCGAGGCCAAGGCCGTCTTCGATGACAAGGAAATTGCCGACCTGACCCTGGCTATCGCCCTGATGAACGCCCTGAACCGCGTCGCCATCAGCTTTCGCAAAGTCCCTGCCGCCGTAAAAGCGCACATTGAGCACGGCAACCATGAATGACGCTGTTGAGTTTGTGCACATCGAAAGCGACGCCGACTGCCTGGCCTGCTTTGCCGTCATGCAGCAACTGCGGCCAAAGCTCGAAGACCCGCACGCCTTTGCCCAGCAGATCCAGCGCCAGCGGGAAAACGGCTACCGCCTGCTGGCCGCCCGGGAAAACGGCCAGGTGCTGGGCCTGGCCGGTTACCGCCTGACGGAAAACCTGCTGTATGGCCGCTTTATCTACGTCGATGACCTGGTAGTAGACGCTTCCCTGCAACGCCGACGCCTGGGCGAACGGCTGCTGGATCAGGTACGCCAGCACACCCGCCGCCTGGGTTATCGCTACCTGGTGCTGGACACCGGCATGCACATGGCCTTGGCCCAGCGCTTCTATTTCCGCCAGGGCCTGCTGCCGCTGGGGATGCACTTTTCCCAGGATCTGAACCAATGACCCGCGCCCTGCTGCTGAGTTTCAGCCCCCACGGCAAGGCGGCCCAGACCTTCCGCCTGGCCCGCGCCCTGCTCCGTGAACAGGCGCCCGAGGCCGAAGTGGTCGAGCGCGACTACGGCGGCCAGGCCCTGCCACCGCTGACCCGGGAATACGCCAACGCACTGACCACGCCTGGCGGGCTCAGTGGCGCGGCAACGGCGCTGTCCGAGCAACTGATCGTCGAGCTTGAGGCTTGTGACCTGCTGATTATCTGCACCCCGGTGCACAACTTCACGGTGCCGGCAGCGCTTAAGTGCTGGATCGATCATGTGGTGCGTATCCACCGCAGTTTCACCGTCAGCCCGCAGTTTGAAAAAGTCGCCTTGCTCCAGGACCGGCCAACCTTTGTGCTGGTCAGTTCCGGAAGTTCGCGAAAAAACCGTGAACCCGACTTCCTCACGTCTTATCTGCAGGCGATCCTCGGCACCGTGGGCATCCGCACTGTGGAGTTCGCCTATCTGGGCGCCATGGTCCGTGGCGAAGCCGCCGTGCAGCGCAGCCTGGAACAGGCCCAACAGCAGTTGTCCGGGGCTTTTTACCGGCAAGCGGGAGCCCAAGCGGCAATCAGCTCTGGCGCGTAAAATTAATGGCGCTAGAATCAGCGCCATTTCCACGCCCGCCTCCCTGACACGAGCCACCCATGAGCTTTGATTTCGACACGATCCACTCCCGCCTCGGCACCGGCAGCACCAAGTGGAGTCGTTACCCGCAAGACGTTCTGCCGATGTGGATTGCCGACATGGACATCGCCGCGCCACCGGCCGTGCTTCAGGCGTTGCACGAGCGCCTGGGTCAGCAGATCCTCGGCTACAGCGTGGCCTGCGATGGCGTGCGTGAGGCGATCGTCGCCGATTTGTGGGCCAAGTACGCCTGGCGCGTCCAGCCGAATGAGCTGCTGTTTTTGCCGGGTGTCGAGCCTGGTTTCAACATGGCGTTGCACGCGTTTGTGCAGCCTGGGCAACCGGTGGTGTTGCAAACCCCCAACTACCGCCCGATTCGCCTGGCCCCTGGCCACTGGAACTTGCCGAAGATCGAAGTGCCGTTTGAGTTGAGTGCCGAGGGCGAGTACCTCACGCCGTTGCCAGCGATGCGTGACGCACTCAAAGGTGCCGGCGCGCTGCTGTTGAGCAACCCGCACAACCCGATGGGCAAGGTCTTCCCCCGCGAAGAACTGCTGGCGGTGGCCACCGCCTGCCTGGACCAGGGCGCGTTGATCGTCTCCGATGAAATCCACGCCGAGCTGTGTTTTGACGGCCGTCGGCATATCCCCACCGCCAGCCTCAGCCCGGAAATCGCCCAGCGCACCATCACCCTGATGTCGGCGAGCAAGGCGTACAACGTGGCCGGGCTGAAGACCTGCTTTGCGGTGATCCAGAACCCCGAGATCCGCGAGCGCTTCAATAACGCCCGCTGCGGCATGGTCGACAGTGTCAGCCCGCTGGGCCTGGAAGCCACCCGTGCGGCCTATAGCGACTGCGGCGACTGGCTGCAAGCGCTGGTGGCCTACCTGCAAGCCAACCGCGATTACCTGCTCAATGCCGTGCAAACCCGCCTGCCTGGCGTGGTGATGCATGCGCCCCAAGGCACTTATCTGGCCTGGCTGGATTGCAGCGCCCTGGGCCTGGACGACCCGCAACAGTTCTTCCTCGACCAGGCGAAAGTCGGCCTCAGCGCCGGCCTGGAATTCGGCGATGACAGCCAACAGTTCGTGCGCCTGAACTTCGGCTGCCCGCGGGCCATGCTGGAAGAAGGCATTGCCCGCATGGAACGCAGCCTGCGTCACCGTTAAGGCGCAATTCACAACTTTTCGCAACGACCGCCGAACCCCTGCTGTTACTGTTTTTGCCGATTCGTCCCACCGGTAACAGCAGGAGTTCCATGGCATGACGACCCAGCCGCTCAACCGCTCGCCCGACCCCAAAGCCCTCCCCCTTACACCGCCCAAGTCCGGCGCGGCGTTCCATGTGCTGCTCAAGAACAGCGCCAATAACAAGAAGGTGGAGGCCGGCGACAAAACCGCGCAAGGGCTCGCTGCCAGCAAGGAACAAGGCTATGAACTGGCCGCCAAGGACGCCGCACCACCGGCCAGCCTGGGCGATTACAAGGCCATCGGCCCGGCAGATGAAGTCGGCCCCGGCCTGATCCGTTATGAAACCCAGGACGGCAAGAAAGTCATCGTCAGCGAAAAAGACAGCCCCGAGCTGTTCAAGCAAGTCAGTGCCGACTTCAAGGCACTGTCCGGCGTCAACGCCAGCGAAGCCGCCGGTTACCAGCGCCTGGGTGGCGATGCTACGGCCCCGGAAAAACTCGGCGACTACAAATCCCTCGGCCCACCCGACGAAACCGGCCCCGGCGTGATTCGCTACGAAACCCAGGACGGCAACAAGTTCGTCATCAGCCAGCGAGACAACCCCGAGGCCTTCCAGAAAGCCAAGGAAGCCTATGAAAGCTTCACCGGCCTGGGCAGCAGCGAAGACGCCGGCTACAAGCGCGCCAGCGACAACGAAGTGTGGCCGCCCTACGCCGGCACCACCGTCGGCCCCAAGGATGAAGTCGGCCCCGGCCTGATCCGCTTTGAAAGCAATGGTCAGAAAATGGTCGTGGCCCGCGACGACAACCCCAAGCTGTTCGACTACCTGGCGGGCCTGCATGAGGTCTACACCAACCCCGACAAAAAGGCCGCCGTGGAGTCCGCGCTCAACGACGGCTCGAGCCTGGCAGACGCCAATACCAAGCCGCCGGAACTGAATGACTACAAGGGCTTTGGCTGGATCGAAGGCCAGCAAGGCAACGTGCTGACCTACGAAACCCACGACGGCACCAAGGTCGTCGTATCGGCCGACGTCAGCCCGGAACTGTTCAAGAGCGTGGCCACCGCCCAGGACACCTGGAGCAAGATCCACAGCAGTGAAGACGCCGGCTACAAGCTGGCCGGCCCGAATGACTTCCTGAAAAACACCGACATCACCTTCGGCTCGCCCGACGAGCTGGGGGACGGCCTGATCCGCTATGAAACCAGCGAAGGCAAGGTCATCGTCTCCAAGGAACTCAGCCCGCAGCTCTACGACGAAGTGGTTGCCAAGTGGGAAGCCTGGAGCGCCGGCACCGTCGACGAGACCCGCGCCAAGTACAACCTGCCGAGCAACGACGAGCTCGACGTGCTCAACCTCGACACCGGCGTGCATGCCGACAAGGACGACGACAAATCGCCGACCCAGAGCGTCAGCGAGCTGGCCACCACCGAACTGATCGACACCTACCGCGCCGGCGTCAAGGACGGCTCGATTCCCAAGGACGACCCACGGGCCAAACTGGTCCGCGCCCTGGAAGCCCAGGCCGCCTACCAGAACGGCCATGGCATCACCGGCTACGAAGAATCCAAGCGCCCGTTCAACACCACCTGGCGCGAGTTCGATGACAAGCAGACCGAACTCACCTCCGCCGACATGCACGACATCATCGACGGCAAGGCGGTGCAGGAGCAGATCGGGGAGCTGTTCAAAGACCCGACCGTGCAGGCCGACTACAAGGCCAAGATGGACGACGCCATCAGCCACCTGCCCAACAAGGACGAGATCAAACAGAAGCTCCTCGACCTGACCAGCAACCCCGACTACGTGCTCTACCTCAAGGACCTGCAAAAACAGGGCAAGAGCCACGAAGCCCAGCAAGACCTGAGCAACACCCTCACGTCCCTGTCGCTGTTCGACCCGGAAGCCGCCACCAAGGCCGCGCAGAACATCCAGGCCGACGGTCTCACCACCGACCTCAACGAGATCCTCTCGGACCCGAGCAAGATCTCCGACGAGAACAAGGAACTGGCCACCAAGGACCTGTTCGGCCTGCTCAAGGGCGTGCTCAAGGGCAACCTGCTGGACCTGCCGCGCCGCAGCCAGGAAGTGCTGGAGAAATTCCTCAACGAGGGCCTGGAGGGCAAGGAGAAATCCTCGGCCGTGACCAAGGCCCTGGAAGAACTCGGCGACGTCTACAAGAACAGCGGCACCATCAGCGAAGCCGACGTGAAAACCGCCCTGAGCAAACCGTACATCCCGGTGGCGGATCGCGGCATGCTCGGCGAAGTGTTCAACACCCTCAACAGCAAAGGCATCCTCGGCTCGATGGGCGCGGGTGTCAGCCTGTTCTCGGGGATTTATCAACTGGTGGGCAAAGGCGGCAAGCTCGGCGAAACCCCGGCCCAACGCATGACCATCGCCAAGGACTTCCTGAGTTTTGCCGGCGGCGCGAGCCACTTCGTCAAGCTCGGCGACAAGATCGGCGAAGCCCTGGGCAAGGGCGGCCTGGTGGACTTCCTCGGCCTGGACAAGACCCTGCCGGAAATCTGGGGCAAGGAAGGTGCGGCCGGTAAAGTCATCGACTTCAGCAAGCCCACCGAGATCGACTCAAAGATCAGCAAGGAGATCGCCGCCGCGCTGGACGCGGTTCCCGACAGCCAGTACGACGGCGTCGCCAAGCTGTTTGGCGAGGGCGACAAGGCGGTGACGGAAGCCACCGAAGGCCTCGCCACCCACCTGGATGACGGCCTCAAGGCAGCCGGCGCGGCCAAGCTTGGCGCCTCCCAATCGGCGAAGATCGCCGGTTCCGTGATCAAGGTGCTGGGCCCGGCGACGGATATCGCCGGTGGTTTTGCCGACATTGTGCTCGGCGCCCTGGCGATCAAAAGCGGCGTAGACAGCAAAGACCCCCTGGCTCAGGCCGCAGGTGGCTTGCAGGTAGCGGGCGGTGCGTTCGGCGCGTCGGCGGGTGTATTGGGGGCGGCGGCGCTGTTTGGCGCAGGCACGGCGGCGGCGCTGACCGGGCCGCTGTTCCTGGTGGGCGTGGTGTTGGCGGTGGTGGGCGGAATCATCGGCTACTTCGTCGACCACAACAAAAAACAGAAGGCCTCCGAGAAGGAAAACGACTGGTACCGCGACCTGGCCGGCGACGGTTTGTTGCAGGACAACTGGGCGGACAAAGTCGAATACGCCCACTACGAAATCCACCATTACCACGGCCGCGACACGCCGACCGATGACAGCCTGTTCCGCTTCCAGCAATCGGAGTGGGAGCATTTCGACTCGACACCCCAAAGTGGCGGCTCGTCGAGCAACCGGCTGGATGGGGATTTGCACAAGGACTACAAGGACCCGAGTGAAACGCCCAAGGCACTGCCCGATGCTTCGGATGAGAAGCCGGGGTCGCGTCCATCAGGAGGCGGCCCTCGGCTCAACTAACCTTCCAACGGCTGTAT
>NZ_JAXCIS010000034.1:0-3005 GCF_034044025.1 Pseudomonas sp. SED1 | reverse complement strand
GCGGAATCGGGCCGGAGTGCGGGCATGCCGAGCCCAGGCGAGGCACCGAGTGGTGGGGCAAAGACCTTTTGGTTACTTTGGCTGGGCCGGCATTCCGGGCGTTTGCCAAAAGTGACCCGCTGAAAGAGCGGAACCATACGCGGCCGTTACCGCAGCAACGGATATGTACACTCCCCCCCTACTCCTCACAATCAAAAACCTCCCCCCGCCTGACCACACTCCCCGCCGCAAGCACCGCCCCCGGTGCCAACACCCCATTGGCACCCACCCGACACTGATCCCCCAACAACGCGCCAAACTTGTCACAACCAGTACCCTGCAACTGCCCGTCAACGCGCACCTGCACCTGCTTGTCGTCACGCTCGTTCCGGTAATTGGCGACGATGCTCCCAGCCTCCAGATTAACCCCGCGCCCCAGCACCGAATCACCGACAAAATTGAAGTGCGCCAACTTGCTGCCGCTGAAAACAAAGGATGTCTTGAGCTCTGCGCCAGGCCCAAAAATGCAATATTCATCCACCCAGCAACCACCTCTAAGGTAAGCACCAGCAGCGATAAAACAGTGAGCACCCACAATCAGCGGCGCTTTTAAAACAGCACCAACTTCAACGATCGCCGTCCGGTGCACGGCAATCTCGTCATGAATTTCATAATCTTCGTCAGACAGCCCCGCCAGCAATTGGCGAACCACGCCAGGCGCCTGGGTAACCAGTTCCCAAGGCGCCAGATCAGCCCAGGGCGCCAGCGGAGAGCGAGAAAAATCAGCGATGTAATCGGTGAGTCGAATCAACGTCGAGCCCTCTACAGATCAGAGAAGTCCGAAACGCTAGCATGAAACACGACTTTACAGTTTGTACAGACATGGATATTTTATCCAGATACCGACTTTCGAGAGATCCCTTCCATGCAATCGTCTTCGTACCATGACGTGATCAACGCCGCCGAACGCCTGGAGGGCTTCGCCAACCGCACGCCGGTGTACACCTCTCGCACCCTCGATGCCGAGACCGGCGCCCAGGTGTTTATCAAGTGCGAAAACCTGCAACGCACCGGTTCGTTCAAGTTTCGTGGGGCGTTCAATGCGCTTTCACGGTTTGACGAGGCACAGCGCAAGGCCGGCGTAGTGGCATTTTCCTCGGGTAATCATGCGCAAGGTATCGCACTGGCCGCCCGTTTGTTGCAGATGCCGGCAACCATCGTGATGCCCACCGACGCCCCCGCCGCCAAGGTCGCCGCTACCCGGGAATATGGCGCAAGCGTGGTGTTCTACGACCGCATCACCGAAGACCGCGAGCAGATCGGTCGCACTCTGGCCGAGCAACACGGCATGACCCTGATCCCTTCCTACGACCACCCGGACGTGCTGGCCGGCCAGGGCACCGCCGCCAAGGAGCTGCTGGAATTTACCGGCCCACTCGACGCCTTGTTCGTCGGCCTGGGCGGTGGCGGCATGCTCTCCGGCACCGCCTTGGCCACCCGTGCGTTGTCGCCCGATTGCCTGTTGTACGGGGTCGAGCCCGAAGCCGGGAATGACGGCCAGCGTTCATTCCAGAGCGGCAGCATCGTGCACATCGACACACCCGCCACCATCGCCGATGGCGCCCAGACCCAGCACTTGGGCCACCACACCTTTCCGATCATTCGCGAGAGCGTGACCGATATCCTCACCGTCTCGGATGCCGAGTTGGTGGCCTCGATGAAGTTCTTCATGCAGCGCATGAAAATGGTCGTGGAACCTACCGGCTGCCTTGGTCTGGCGGCCCTGCGAAACCTCAAGCATCAGTTCCGGGGCCAACGCGTGGGCATTATCGTGACCGGCGGCAACGTCGACCTCCAAACCTATGCGACGCTGCTGAGCACTCCACAATGAATATCATCCACACCTGCGCAGCCTCGACGCCTGCCGGTCACTATTCCCAGGCCGTGAGTCATCAGGGCACGCTGTACATCTCCGGGCAATTGCCGGTGAGCCCCGATGGGCGTCATAACCTTGAGGCGTCGTTTGCCGAACAGGCCCAAGTGGCCCTGGACAATCTGTTGGCGATCTTGAAGGCGGCAGGTGGTTCAGCCGCAGACCTGGTGAAAGTCACCGTGTATGTGGTGGGAGTGAAACACTGGCCTGAATTTGACGGCTTGTACGCCGCTGCGCTGGGGGAGCACCGCCCGGCCCGCGCGGTGGTGCCGGTGCCGGAATTGCACCACGGCTACCTGATTGAAATCGAAGCCGTGGCGCGTTCGGCGTAGGTCATTTGGCGTAGGTGTAGACCGCCGCCCGCGAGACCCCAAGGTGCGAGGCAACGGTTTCCATGGCACGTCGAATGTCCATCACGCCCGCCTCTTTCAGCTCTTGCATCAACAAGCGCCGGTCGGCAGCCTTGAGGGCGCGCGGGGTGGTCGCCAGGCGTGCGGCGAACTGGTCGATACGCGCGCGAATGGCATCTGCGCCGGACGGGTCGAGCGACTCGGCGGGCCGGTCGCCGCTGACCGAGCCGAACTGTTCCAGCATGCCCTGCAGGCCCCGGAACAGCGAGAGGTCAACGTTCATGCACAAGGCTGCCACGTATTTGCCGGTGGAGTCCTTGATGCCGATGGAGGTGCTCTTGACCTGGCGGCCGTCGGCGAACTGGTTTTGGTAGTTGGCGATCACCTGCGGGTAATCGGGATCGGCGATCCGCGCCAGGCCCAGCTCGGTGGCGGGGTCACCCGGTTGACGCCCGGAGAGGTTGTTGTGGATGGCCATGATTGCGTGCTGGGGGTCGCGCAGGTCGTGGAGTACGACCTCGCAAAACGGGCTGAAGGTCTTGCTCAGGCCTTCGGCAATCTGTTCGAGTTGGCTGATCAAGGCCGCTTGTTCGGGAGTGTGCTTTTTCATTCAGACAACATATCCAGTAGTGGATAGACCGTCAATTTGGCTTTTTTGGAGTGTGCGGTGGATATACCGGAAGCCTTGCTGAGGTGTGAGGATGGTCGGGGGGTATATCCGTTATTTGGGTGATGGCTTGTAT
>NZ_JAXCIS010000033.1:0-26065 GCF_034044025.1 Pseudomonas sp. SED1 | reverse complement strand
TTAGATTGCCGTTGGTCTTACGAGCTCTTTACCAGTTTCACTGCCAGCACATCGCAAGGTGCGCCGTGCAGCACGTCATTGGCGGTGGAGCCCAGCAGCAACGCCAGGCCGTGACGGCCGTGGCTGCCGACCACGATCAGGTCGCAATTTTGTTCCTTGGCCAGGTGGTGTATTTCCTGGCGCGGCTGGCCGTAGGTCAGGTGGCTCTGGTCTTTTTTCAGGGCGGGGTACTTGTTGATCAGTCGATCAAGACGCTCCTTGGCCTGGTCGAACTGCTGCTGTTGCAGTTGGGAAAGGTCCATCGGCACGTCGCCACCAAAGGCCATGGCCATCGGTTCGACGATATGCACCAGGGACAGTTTCACCGAGTCGCCTGCAAGGCCTACGGCCCGCTTGATCACGGGGTCGCATTCTTCGGTCAGGTCCACGGCGACCAGAATATGTTCGTAGGGCATGAGAGGTTTCTCCAAAGGAAAGCGATAAGTTCAGTATGGCTGGTTTCAAGCGGATGGGGTTGCGTCGGGTCAAATCCGCTCATCAAGAAATTCGGGAGTACACATATGACGGTCTGGATAGTGGTGTCAATCCTTGCGCTCGTTTTGAGCCCTCTGGCGTGGTTGCGTCCTTCGCGCCATTCGAGTGGGCGCATGGCGTTACGCATGGAGGCACGGCGCATCGGTTTGACCATGCAACTGACACCTCAGGAATGGCCGCACTGGCTCAAGCACGAGCCGCCCAGCCCGTGTGCGCAGTATCACCGGCCACGACGCGGTACCAAGCGGGTGACCTGGAGTTATTGGCAGTTGGAACCGGGGATTTGGGTCAATCAGTGGCAGGAAACCTGCGTTGATGAAAAGTTGTTGCCGCATTTTGCGACGCTGCCTGCGAACGTCTACAAAGTCGAAGCGGACAAGCAAATGATCACCCTGTACTGGGGCGAGAAGGGCGAGTTGAGTGTGTTGCAGGACATTGACGCGGTGCTCAAAGCGCTGGCTTGAGATTCCTGCAGGCATTAAAAAGCCCGAAAGTATCATCGGGCTGGAGTTGGCCAGGCAGGCCGGTAATTCGTTTTACGTGCCGCTAGCCTAGCCGCATATTCGGTTCTGTACAGCCCTTTAAATCAAAATTCACATTATTGATTTCGCGAATGATTAAACATTGGCGGGGCGATGCCGGCTGCCTCGGGTTCTGAAATGACTGAAAAGTCGCGTTTTTCCGGCCCTCTCGAGCGATTGACAATTCTTCGGATTTGGCTGAAGGTGACGTACCCAAATCAAACGGGCGTATGAATTGAGCGTTTGTCTTTCAGACCGTTCGTACAGAATCCCGACTATCGCGTTGGCGGGTGTGCCTGGCAAATTGGCGTTAGCATCGACGGTAACGTCAGTGTCTACGCTGAATCCTGCGTCCGACGTGTACTGTTCAGCTTCCATATCGTGGAGATCAGTTGATGATTTACGAAGGTAAAGCCATCACGGTTAAGGCTCTTGAAAGTGGCATCGTCGAATTGAAATTCGACCTCAAGGGTGAGTCCGTCAACAAGTTCAACCGTCTAACCCTGAATGAATTGCGTCAGGCCGTAGACACCATCAAAGCAGATGCATCGGTCAAGGGCGTGATCGTCTCCAGCGGCAAGGACGTGTTCATCGTCGGCGCTGACATCACCGAATTCGTCGACAACTTCAAGCTGCCCGATGCCGAGCTTGTGGCTGGCAACCTCGAAGCCAACAAGATTTTCAGCGATTTCGAAGACCTCAACGTGCCGACCGTTGCCGCGATCAATGGTATCGCCTTGGGCGGCGGTCTGGAAATGTGCCTGGCCGCCGACTTCCGCGTGATGTCTGCCACCGCGAAAATCGGCCTGCCGGAAGTTAAGCTGGGCATCTACCCAGGCTTCGGCGGTACCGTGCGCCTGCCGCGCATCATCGGTGCCGACAACGCCATCGAGTGGATTGCCGCCGGCAAGGAAAACCGTGCTGAAGACGCGCTGAAAGTCGGCGCCGTGGATGCTGTGGTCGCTCCCGACAAGCTGGCAGAAGCCGCATTGAACCTGATCAAAGGCGCCATCAGCGGCGAATTTGACTACAAGGCCAAGCGTCAGCCAAAGCTGGAAAAACTCAAGCTCAACGCCATCGAACAGATGATGTCGTTCGAAACCGCTAAAGGTTTCGTTGCTGGCCAAGCCGGCCCGAACTACCCGGCGCCGGTTGAAGCGATCAAGACCATCCAGAAGGCCGCGAACTTCGGTCGCGACAAGGCCCTGGAGATCGAAGCCGCTGGTTTCGTCAAACTGGCCAAGACCTCTGCTGCGCAGAGCTTGATCGGTCTGTTCCTGAACGACCAGGAACTGAAGAAAAAGGCCAAGGCCTACGACGAAATCGCCCGCGATGTGAAGCAGGCTGCCGTACTCGGCGCCGGTATCATGGGCGGTGGTATCGCCTATCAGTCGGCGTCCAAAGGCACGCCGATCCTGATGAAAGACATCAACGAGCACGGTATCGAGCAGGGTCTGGCAGAAGCCGCGAAACTGCTGGTGGGTCGCGTGGATAAAGGTCGCATGACTGCAGCGAAAATGGCTGAAGTGCTTAACGGCATTCGTCCTACGCTGTCCTACGGCGATTTCGGCCACGTCGACCTGGTGGTCGAAGCGGTTGTCGAGAACCCGAAGGTCAAGCAGGCGGTACTGGCTGAAGTTGAAGCCCAGGTTAAAGAAGACACCATCCTGGCTTCCAACACCTCGACCATTTCCATCACCTTGCTGGCCAAGGCCCTCAAGCGTCCGGAAAACTTCGTCGGCATGCACTTCTTCAACCCGGTGCACATGATGCCGCTGGTGGAAGTGATCCGTGGCGAGAAGTCCAGCGAGTTGGCCGTTGCCACCACCGTTGCCTACGCCAAGAAAATGGGCAAGAACCCGATCGTCGTCAACGACTGCCCGGGCTTCCTGGTCAACCGCGTGCTGTTCCCATACTTCGGCGGTTTCGCCAAGCTGGTCAGCGCCGGTGTGGATTTCGTGCGCATCGACAAAGTCATGGAAAAATTCGGCTGGCCAATGGGCCCGGCGTACCTGATGGACGTGGTCGGCATCGACACCGGCCACCACGGTCGTGACGTGATGGCTGAAGGCTTCCCGGACCGCATGAAAGACGACCGCCGCTCGGCGATCGACGCGCTCTACGAAGCCAAGCGCCTGGGCCAGAAGAATGGCAAGGGTTTCTATGCTTACGAGACCGACAAGAAGGGCAAGCAGAAGAAAGTGGCCGACCCGTCGGTTCACGAAGTACTCGCGCCGGTCATCTACGAACAGCGTGAAGTGTCCGACGAGGACATCGTCAACTGGATGATGATCGCCCTGTGCCTGGAAACCGTGCGTTGCCTGGAAGACGGCATCGTTGAAACCGCGGCCGAGGCCGACATGGGCCTGGTCTACGGTATTGGTTTCCCTCCATTCCGTGGTGGTGCGCTGCGTTACATCGATTCCATCGGTGTGGCCGAGTTCGTTGCCCTGGCTGATCAATACGCTGATCTGGGCCCGCTGTACCACCCGACCGCGAAGCTGCGTGAGATGGCCAAGAACGGCCAGAGCTTCTTCGGTTAAGTGCCCAGACGACTAGAGCGAGAATATTTATGAGCTTGAATCCAAGAGACGTCGTGATTGTCGACTTCGGTCGTACTCCGATGGGTCGCTCCAAGGGCGGCATGCACCGCAACACCCGCGCTGAAGACATGTCGGCGCACCTGATCAGCAAATTGCTGGAACGCAACGTCAAGGTCGACCCGAACGAAGTCGAAGACGTGATCTGGGGCTGCGTCAACCAGACCCTGGAGCAGGGCTGGAACATCGCCCGCATGGCCTCCTTGATGACGCAGATCCCGCACACCGCTGCCGGCCAGACCGTCAGCCGCCTGTGTGGCTCGTCCATGAGCGCGCTGCACACCGCTGCCCAAGCGATCATGACCGGTAACGGTGATGTGTTCGTGGTCGGCGGCGTGGAGCACATGGGCCACGTCAGCATGATGCACGGTGTCGATCCGAACCCGCACATGTCCCTGTACGCGGCGAAAGCCTCGGGCATGATGGGCCTGACCGCTGAAATGCTCGGTAAAATGCACGGCATTACTCGCGAAGCCCAGGATGCATTCGGCCTGCGTTCCCACCAGCTCGCCCACAAGGCGACCCTGGAAGGCAAGTTCAAGGATGAAATCATCCCGATGAACGGCTACGACGAGAACGGTTTCCTGAAACTGTTCGACTACGACGAAACCATTCGTCCGGACACCACCCTGGAAAGCCTGGCGGCCTTGAAGCCTGCTTTCAATCCAAAGGGCGGCACCGTGACAGCCGGTACTTCGTCGCAGATCACCGACGGTGCTTCGTGCATGATCGTGATGTCGGCCCAGCGTGCCCAGGACCTGGGTATCCAGCCGATGGCGGTGATTCGTTCGATGGCAGTCGCAGGTGTGGACCCGGCAATCATGGGCTATGGTCCAGTACCGGCCACACAAAAAGCATTGAAGCGCGCAGGCCTGAGCATCTCCGACATCGACTTCTTTGAGCTCAACGAAGCTTTCGCCGCACAGGCCCTGCCAGTGCTGAAAGATTTGAAAGTGCTCGACAAGATGAACGAGAAGGTTAACCTGCACGGCGGCGCGATTGCCTTGGGTCACCCGTTTGGGTGTTCCGGTGCTCGTATCTCCGGCACGTTGCTTAACGTGATGAAGCAAAATGGCGGTAACCTTGGGGTTGCGACCATGTGCATTGGCCTCGGCCAAGGCATCTCCACCGTCTTCGAACGTATCTAAACGTTTCGCTGACGGAAGCCGGGGCCCAGTGCCCCGGTTTTTGTTTTTTGGAATTTTTTATATTTTTTTTTAACAAATTTTGTAAGAGGGCCAGAGCATGAAAGTCGAACCAGGGCTCTACCAGCATTATAAAGGTCCGCAGTACCGCGTTTTTAATGTGGCGCGGCATTCCGAGACCGAAGAGGAAGTGGTGTTTTACCAAGCACTGTATGGCGATTACGGCTTTTGGGTGCGTCCCTTGAGCATGTTCCTGGAGACCGTCGAAGTTGATGGCGAACAGGTCCCGCGCTTTGCTTTGATCCAGGTCGAACCCAGCCTTTTTTCCGCGCAATAAAGGCAGGCCGCGCAGAATGCTGCGCTTGACCTCACCTTGTTGCCACTATATATAGCGTTGCCGCGTCAGGCGCCAACCGCCTTTCACTTCTCGAATTCAGGAATTTTCCGATCCATGGGCAAATCGCTGGTCATTGTGGAATCCCCGGCTAAGGCCAAGACCATCAACAAGTACTTGGGTAACGAGTACGTGGTGAAGTCGAGTATCGGCCATATCCGAGACCTGCCCACCAGCGGTTCGGCTAGCGCCAGCAAGGAGCCTGCCGCCAAACGCGGCAAGGCGGCTGCGGGCGAAGGTCCGGTGCTCACGCCTAAAGAGAAAGCGCGCAAGCAGCTCGTCTCGCGCATGGGTGTCGATCCCGATCATGGCTGGAAAGCCAAGTACGAGATCCTCCCGGGCAAGGAAAAGGTCATCGAAGAGCTGCGCCGGCTCGCCAAAGATGCTGACACCATCTATCTCGCAACCGACTTGGACCGCGAAGGGGAGGCTATTGCCTGGCACCTGCGGGAAGCCATCGGTGGTGACGACAGCCGCTACAAGCGCGTGGTGTTCAACGAAATTACCAAGAAGGCGATCCAGGAAGCCTTCTCCAAGCCGGGCGAACTGGACATTGACCGCGTCAATGCCCAGCAGGCCCGCCGCTTCCTCGACCGCGTCGTGGGTTACATGGTTTCGCCGCTGCTGTGGGCGAAGATCGCCCGAGGCCTGTCCGCCGGCCGTGTGCAGTCGGTGGCGGTAAAGCTGGTGGTGGAGCGTGAGCGCGAGATTCGTGCGTTCAACCCCGAAGAATACTGGGAAGTGCACGCTGACCTGGGCACCGCCAAGGGCAACAACGTGCGCTTTGAAGTGGCCCGCGAGAAAGGCGAGGCCTTCAAGCCGCTCAACGAAGCCCAGGCCATGGCCGCGCTGGAGAAGCTCAAGGCTTCCAGCTACAGCATCGTCAAGCGTGAAGACAAGCCCACCAGCAGCAAGCCGTCGGCGCCGTTCATCACTTCCACCCTGCAACAGGCTGCGAGCAACCGCCTGGGCTTCGGGGTGAAGAAGACCATGATGATGGCCCAGCGTCTGTATGAAGCGGGCTACATCACGTATATGCGTACCGACTCCACCAACCTGTCGCAAGACGCGGTGGCAATGGCGCGCACTTATATTGAAAGCGAGTTCGGCAAGAAGTACCTGCCAGAGAAGCCGAACGTCTATAGCAGCAAGGAAGGCGCACAAGAGGCTCACGAAGCGATTCGTCCCTCCGACGCCAACACCGAGCCAAGCAAGCTGAGCGGCATGGAGCGGGACGCTGAGCGCCTCTACGAGCTGATCTGGCGCCAGTTCCTGGCCTGCCAGATGCTGCCGGCGCAATACCTGTCTACTACTGTCAGCGTGGGTGCTGGTGACTTCGAGCTGCGTGCCAAGGGCCGTATCCTCAAGTTCGACGGTTACACCCGCGTGATGCCGCAAATCGCCAAGCCGGGCGACGATGACGTGCTGCCGGACATGGCCCAGGGCGATGTGTTGAAGCTGATCAAGCTCGACCCGTCCCAGCACTTCACCAAGCCGCCGGCGCGTTATTCGGAAGCCAGCCTGGTCAAGGAGATGGAAAAACGCGGTATCGGTCGTCCTTCGACCTATGCGGCGATCATTTCCACCATCCAGGACCGCGGCTACGTCGCCTTGCACAACCGTCGTTTCTACTCGGAAAAGATGGGCGACATCGTCACCGAACGCCTGTCCGAGAGCTTCTCCAACCTGATGGACTACGGCTTCACCGCCGGCATGGAAGAGAACCTCGATGACGTGGCCCAGGGCGAACGCGACTGGAAAAACGTGCTCGACGAGTTCTACGGCGACTTCAAAAAGAAACTCGAAGTAGCTGAAAGCGCCGAGAACGGCATGCGTGCCAACCAGCCGGTGATGACGGATATTCCGTGCCTCACCTGCGGTCGCCCGATGCAGATTCGTACGGCATCCACGGGTGTGTTCCTCGGTTGCTCGGGTTACAGCCTGCCGCCGAAAGAGCGCTGCAAGGCCACCGTCAACCTGGTGCCGGGCGATGAAATCGCTGCCGATGACGAGGGTGAATCCGAGTCGCTGGTATTGCGTGGCAAGCACCGTTGCCCAATCTGCAGTACCGCGATGGACGCTTACCTGCTGGACGAGAAGCACAAGCTGCACATCTGCGGTAACAACCCGGATTGCAATGGCTATGAGATCGAAGAAGGCACTTACCGCATCAAGGGCTACGAAGGTCCGAGCCTGGAATGCGACAAGTGCGGCAGCGAGATGCAGCTCAAGACCGGCCGTTTCGGCAAGTTCTTCGGTTGCACCAACCCAACGTGCAAGAACACCCGCAAACTGCTGAAAAGCGGTGACGCGGCGCCGCCGAAGATGGACCCGGTGAAGATGCCT
Organism: Pseudomonas sp. SED1; assembly: GCF_034044025.1. Classification (NCBI taxonomy): domain Bacteria; kingdom Pseudomonadati; phylum Pseudomonadota; class Gammaproteobacteria; order Pseudomonadales; family Pseudomonadaceae; genus Pseudomonas; species Pseudomonas sp. SED1. The sequence continues at coordinate 18,525 of NZ_JAXCIS010000033.1, read as the reverse complement.
GAACTCAAGTGCGAGAAGGTCAACGACACCTACATCCTGCGTGATGGCGCTTCGGGGCTGTTTCTGGCTGCCAGCCAGTTCCCGAAAAACCGCGAGACCCGTGCTCCGCTGGTGATCGAGATCGTGCCTCACAAGGATGAGATCGATCCTAAGTACCACTTCCTTTGCGAAGCGCCGAAGAAGGATCCGGACGGTCGCCCGTCCGTGATCCGCTACAGCCGCAAGACCAAGGAGCAGTACGTGCAGACCGAAGTGGAAGGCAAGCCTACCGGCTGGAAAGCGTTCTACGACGGCGGCAAGTGGAAGGTCGAGGACAAGCGCCAGGGCGCTTGATACGGATTGTAGGAGCGAGCTTGCTCGCGAAGGTCGTTAACGATAACGCGGGAAGCCTGGCACCCAGTGGTATGCTCAGGTTTTTCGCGAGCAAGCTCGCTCCTACACCGTCAGCATTACGCCTTTTCGTTGTGGAGACTGCCTTCATGGCCAACGAACTCTATACCCGTACCAACCAGAAAATTTACTTCGCGGGTTTGTCCCTGGAAGCCCTCGGCCGCGCCGAGGAAGGAAAGGAGATGAACGCTATCGCGCTGGTGCAGGCCGGGCGTGAAGCGGCGCTGTTCCACCTGTATGGCGCCTTGCTTGGCCTGTGCCATGAGATTGCCGGGTTCTATCGCCTGCCTCAGGCCGGTTCACCGCGTGCAGAGATGATCATCAACCGTGACGTGCTGGAGACCATGGCCATCCCGGAGTTGGCCGAGTTGGTGGAAATGGCGCAGAGCCCGGACAGCTGGCTGGCCCGATTGCTGGTAGCCCACGCCGATATGTTTCAGCCGCCACGGGTGAAACACACCCCCAAAGGCGATGTGACCCAGCCGCTGATCGTAGCCGTGAGCCTGGACGAAGAAGGGCCTGAGCCATTAAGCCGAGAGGAGCTGGAAAGCTGGAGGCAGGAGTTGAAGAAACTGGCCATTCGGTTTCGAGATGGATTGAACGAGTGCTGAGTTAAGTTGGGCACCATTCATCAAGCCGTAAAGAAAGCTGTCCAGATCCTGAGCGAGGCCGCGCTGATGACTGATATAATGCCGGCCTTTCGTGGAGAACAGACTTTTATGCCAACGTCCTTTCTGGAAATTGTTGAATTGCCCGACGGCCGAATCGAGTTGCGCCGGGCCGAGGACGAGGGTTCTCTGGTTATTTTGGATTTTTCCGAAGACGCAAAAGCATTCCTGCAAGGCCAGCACGTGGAAGTGGCAAAAGCCATGTTGAGCGTAGGTGTGCAGATGGCAGGGCGCCTGGCTGAAGGCGAGCCGGAGAAGGAAGACGGCCCACGGATTCTTCACTGAGTCCGTTTGTCGGTTTTTTGTAAGATTGAATCGTGAAGATCGGCTTCTCAATCCTGAAGAAGCCTCGCGTCATGGCAGACCCTGACAGACGTCAGTTATCCGCGCATCGTTTTATCCCAACCGAATGTTCAAGCTCTGTGCATCGCCCGTACGTGCGGCGCTGATCAGCTGTTGCCTGGCCGCTGTCGTCAGCGGGTTCAGCCAGCTGACTACCGTATGGCTACGGCCCAGGCGCAAGGCTTCGCAGGTCAACTGCTGGGCACTTTGGGCACCGCGGGGTTGCAGCAACAGGATGCGCTCGCGGTTCAGGCCTGCGTCCCGCAGCCAGGCCTGGGTCAGGCTGGACGGCGGGGCGATCAGCGTCAGCCAGCGTGCGTCCTGCTCTTCGCTCAATTCGCGAAGGATCGGCGCCAGCAGGCTCAGGCAGCTCCCGGCAGCACCGCGCAACGACAGTTCACTGAACGCCTCGGGTTCGGCGCTCCAGGGCGCTTCGACCGTTTCCTTGAGGATGGGCGCAAGGGGCTGGGCCATAAAGGCCTCAAACAGCGACAGCTGAGTGTGTTGTGGGGTGTGTAGGAACTGCATGATGCCTCCGTTAGCGGCGAATAACGCCGACGCTCAAGCCTTCAATCACCAGGTCCTGATCCTTCAGGTTCACTTCAATCGGCGCAAACTCAGGGTTCTCGGCCAGTAGCCAGACCTTGCTGCCTTCGCGCTTGAAGCGTTTGACCGTCACTTCATCGCCAATACGGGCGACGACGATCTGGCCATTGCGGGCTTCACGTGTGGTGTGGACGGCCAGCAGGTCGCCGTCGAAAATACCCACGTCCTTCATGCTCATGCCATGGACTCGCAGCAGGTAGTCGGCACGGGGATGGAAGAACGTCGGGTTGATGTTGCAGGATTCCTCGACGTGCTGTTGCGCCAGGATCGGCGCACCGGCTGCGACGCGGCCGATGATCGGCAGTGTCGACTCGTCGGCCTTGGCTTCGAAGCCAGGGATACGAATACCCCGTGAGGCACCCGGGGTCATCTCGATCGCGCCTTTGCGGGCGAGGGCCTTGAGGTGTTCTTCAGCGGCGTTGGGCGACTTGAATCCCAGCTCCAGCGCAATTTCTGCCCGGGTCGGCGGGTAGCCGTTGTCATCGAGGCAGCGCTTGATAAAAGCCAGAATCTCAGCTTGGCGTGGCGTCAGTTTTAGCATGTTGATCGCTCTGTCTTTTTATACAGTGACTGGGATTATATACAGTGGACTGCGCTTGGCAATCACCGTTTTCAGTCACTCCGCTGGACGGTCGTTTGTCATCCGTCCTACAGGGTTAAAACAGCGCCGCCTACAGACGTTGGCGAATGTGATTAAATGGCCATGAAATCGGTGACCGACCAGCCGCAAACCGACCTGCAGGCTTGACAAGACATAGCTTGAAACGTATGTTTCAAACAAGTGTTTGTCAGGCGGAGTAGCCATGGCCCAGTCGGAAACCGTTGAACGCATTCTCGATGCTGCCGAGCAGTTGTTCGCGGAAAAAGGATTTGCTGAAACCTCATTGCGGCTGATCACCAGCAAGGCCGGGGTCAACCTGGCAGCAGTGAACTACCATTTCGGCTCCAAGAAGGCGCTGATCCAGGCCGTGTTCTCACGTTTCCTGGGGCCTTTCTGCATCAGTCTCGACCGTGAGCTGGAACGTCGCCAGGCGAAGCCTGAAAATAAGCCAAGCCTGGAAGACCTGCTGGAAATCCTCGTCGAGCAAGCCCTGGTGGTCCAGCCTCGCAGCGGTAACGACCTGTCGATCTTCATGCGCTTGTTGGGCCTGGCGTTCAGCCAGAGCCAGGGTCACCTGCGTCGCTACCTGGAAGACATGTACGGCAAGGTATTCCGCCGCTATATGTTGCTGGTTAACGAAGCCGCGCCGCGTATTCCGCCGATCGAACTGTTCTGGCGCGTGCACTTCATGCTCGGTGCCGCGGCGTTCAGCATGTCCGGGATCAAGGCCCTGCGTGCGATTGCCGAGACCGACTTTGGCGTCAACACCTCCATCGAGCAGGTGATGCGCCTGATGGTGCCGTTTCTCGCCGCCGGCATGCGTGCCGAAACCGGCGTTACCGACCAGGCCATGGCCGCCGCCCAGTTGCGTCCCCGCAGCAAGTCGGTACCGGTCCCGGCCAAGGTTTAACCCCGTCCGGGTGTGCGCGGCCGCTTGCATCCGCTAAGCTAGCCGCCCATGCCGATTTCAGCTATTTACCCACAGCCCGTTGCTCCCGCTGAGCGTCCGTTTCCAGATTCAATCCTGGCGATGCGATCTCGCGAGGGCTCCGGGCTGCGCGCGTTATTTAAGGAAGCTTTATGACCCAAGCCCTGCAAGGCTCTTTGATGGTGGACGTCGCCGGTACCTGGCTGACGGCTGAAGATCGCCACTTGTTGCGCCAGCCCGAAGTGGGCGGCCTGATCATTTTTGCACGCAATATCGAGCACCCGCGCCAAGTGCGTGAGTTGAGCGCCGCGATTCGCGCCGTGCGCCCGGACCTGCTGCTGGCGGTCGATCAGGAAGGCGGCCGCGTTCAGCGCTTGCGCCAGGGCTTTGTCCGCCTGCCGGCGATGCGTGCCTTGGCCGACAATCCGAATGCCGAGCAACTGGCCGAGCAGTGCGGCTGGATCATGGCGACAGAAGTACTGGCAGTCGGCCTGGACCTGAGCTTCGCGCCGGTGCTGGATCTCGATTACCAGCGCAGCGCAGTGGTCGGCACGCGCGCATTCGAAAGCGACCCCGAGCGCGCTGCCGTGCTTGCCGGTGCCTTTATCCGCGGGATGAACAGCGCCGGCATGGCGGCCACCGGAAAACACTTCCCCGGCCACGGCTGGGCTGAAGCCGATTCCCACGTCGCAATTCCCAATGATGAACGCAGCCTGGAACAGATTCGCGCCAATGACCTGGTGCCTTTCGCACGCCTGAGCAAGCAGTTGGCGGCCGTCATGCCGGCCCACGTGATTTATCCACAGGTCGACGCGCAACCGGCCGGCTTCTCCCGGCGCTGGTTGCAGGACATTCTGCGCGGTGAGTTGCAGTTCGACGGGGTGATTTTCAGTGATGACCTGTCGATGGCTGGCGCCCATGTGGTCGGTGATGCTGCTAGCCGTATCGAGGCGGCGCTGACTGCGGGCTGCGACATGGGCCTGGTGTGCAACGATCGCGCTGCCGCCGAGCTGGCCCTGAGTGCTGCCCAGCGCATGAAGGTCACTCCATCGGCCCGTATTGCACGGATGCGTGGCCAAGCGATTGCTTCTACCGAGTACAAGCAGGATCCACGCTGGCTGGCTGCGTTGGGTGCTCTACGCGATGCTCAACTGATTGAATAAGGCTGCCTCGGTTAAGGCATGCCCCGGTACTGATGCCTGGCCACGTGTGTATTTACGTTTTTTATGTCTGAGAAGTCTGGCTGCAACTACGGGTTGTTCGCACCTCTCTGTGAGAAACCCCCTCTTGAAGACATAACCTCCAGCGTTAGAATCCCAAGACTATGACCTCACTTATTGAACGCATTGTAGAATTGGATTGGCCTGATATTTTTGATCGAGGCACGTTTGATCGCGGCTTCAGATACGCGAAAGGCGGGCGGGTCCAGATAGTCGATGTCGGCCCCAGCGTCTTACACGCTAAATGTCAGGGGTCGGGTCCTAACGTCTATCAGCAGGTCATCACGTTGGTGGACTCTGCGGGTTCAGCCCGGCTTAGTTGCGAATGCTCCTGCCCGATGGTCAGCGATTGCAAGCATTGTGCTGCGGTACTCATTCATATGGAGGAAACGTACTCCGAGCAGTTCGCCGAAAACTCGAACCTGAGCCCTGATCTCGAACAATGGCTCAGCAGAATCCCTGCTCCTGGCGCCGAAATCGAGACATATGCCAAGGGCGCCAATAGCCGGGTGCTGTACAAGCTCCAGGAAGGTCGGATTCCGGGCCAGTGGTCGATGGTGGTCTACAAGGCTCGCCAGTTAAAAAGTGGCGCGTTGAATGACATAAAGTCGCTCTATTCACTGGACGAATTATTGATACGCTCGCCGGGTTATCTGCTTGAGGTGGATAAGCGGATCGCGCGCTTGCTTATACTTGGCCAAACCTATGGGCGATACAGCACCAGTTATCCGCTGGTGGGCGAGGCCGGTGCGCAAATCCTTGAGCTGGCGCTGAACACGGGGCGACTGTTTTACTCATTCGACCCGGTGCAGGCACTTCAGCGCGGCGCGAGCCAGGTCGCCCACTTCAGATGGGCCGAACAACCCAATGGTGACTACCGCCCGCAATGGCACAGTGCCGAGCAGCAGCTCAATGATGTGCTGCCCCTCACACCGCTCTATTACCTTGACCGCACCCGCATGGAGCTCGGGCAGCTGGAGCATGGGCTGGACGAGGCCTTGGCTCGCCATCTGTGCCAAGTTCCCGAGGTGCCTGCGCGCCACGTTGCCTTGTTTAGTCACCGCATCAGCGCAGTGGCTTCGGCCGTGCCGCCACCGCAAAAATTGACCGAGCGGGTCATCGATGACATTGAGCCCCAAGCGTGCCTGATATTGGGCAGTCATGAATCTTATTCTTATAACGCTGATTACCATCGTCCGATGGCAACCATTGAGAATCGTGCGGCGCTGGCCTATCGCTATGGCGCGGGTACCGGGAGTGATAAAGCCTCTACGGAAATCCTGTTACTGACGGGTACCGAAACTCAGCGTATCCAGCGCAAGCCCGCCGCCGAGAAGATATTGCGCAAGACCCTTGCAGGCCTGGGCTTTGCCAAAGTAACCCGCAAGACCCAGGCGCTGCCTGCAGATGCCGGAGAAATGTTCGACCTGGCCAGCGATGACGCGTGGCTGAACTTCGTTGAATGCGGTTTGCCATCGTTGCGTGAAGCGGGCTGGCAAGTGCTCATCAACCCAGGCTTTTACTACGATGTGGAAAATGTCGAGCAGTGGTATGCCGACGTTGAAGAGTCACCCGGGCGGGAGTGGTTTGACCTGGAGCTGGGTATCGAGGTCAACGGCGAGCGCCATAGTTTGCTTCCCATTCTGCTGAACCTGATGCGCCGCCAACCCCAGTTGCTTCAGCCTGCCCATCTGGCCGAGCGTGATGATGACGAGCGCTTGCTGGTGACGTTGGGAGTGGGCCAGAAAACCAAGGTTGCGCTGCCTTACAGCCGCATCAAACCGCTGATGGCGACCCTCGGCGAGCTGTATTTGCGCGAGCCCGAAGGGACTTCGCTGCGTTTGAACGCGCCAGACGCTGCACGATTGAGCGGTTTGGATGGCATCCCCCTCGTCTGGCAAGGCGGTGAGCGCCTGCGCGATTTCTCCAAGCGCTTGAAAGAGTCCACCCACACTCATGTTCCAGCCCCTCAAGGGCTGAACGCAGAACTTCGAGGCTACCAACTCGAAGGCCTGAACTGGATGCAAACCCTGCGCGAGCTCGAAGTCGGCGGCATCCTAGGCGATGACATGGGCTTGGGCAAGACCCTGCAAGCGCTCGCGCATCTGTTGTGCGAGAAGCAAGCGGGGCGTCTGCAAACCCCTGCCTTGGCCGTCATGCCCACCAGCCTGATTCCTAACTGGATGGACGAGGCCGCGCGGTTCACGCCGCAACTCAAAGTGCTGGCGTTGCACGGTGCGCGGCGTCAGGACGACTTCACGCGGCTGACCGATTACGACTTGGTGCTGACCACCTATGCGCTGCTACCCCGCGACCTTCAAATTTTGCAGCCTCAGTGCTGGAGCGTACTGATCCTCGACGAAGCGCAAAATATCAAGAACCCCAACAGCAAGGCGGCCCAGGCTGTACGGCAACTTGAGGCCGATCAGCGATTGTGTCTTTCTGGCACGCCGTTGGAAAACCACTTGGGCGAGCTGTGGTCGCTGTTCCATTTCTTGTTGCCGGGCTGGCTGGGGGACAGCAAAACCTTCAATCGTGATTACCGCACGCCAATTGAAAAGCATGGTAATGCGCAGCGTATGCAGCACCTCACTGCCCGTATCAAGCCGTTCTTGCTGCGCCGTAAAAAGGAGCAGGTGGCGACCGAACTGCCACCCAAGACTGAAATCGTTCATTGGGTGGAATTGAACGAGGCGCAACGGGACGTCTACGAAACCGTGCGCGTGGCCATGGACAAAAAGGTGCGCGACGAAATCAGCCGCCATGGCGTCGCCCGCAGCCAGATCATCATCCTGGAAGCGCTGCTCAAGCTTCGGCAGGTGTGCTGTGACCTGCGCCTGGTCAAGTCGGCCCCGTCCTCCAAGGCTATTCGTTCAGGTGCCGGCAAGTTGGGCAGTTTGATGGAAATGGTGGAGGAGTTACTGAGTGAAGGTCGGCGTATCTTGTTGTTCTCGCAGTTCACTTCGATGCTTGCGCTGATTGAGCAAGAACTGGAGCAGCGTCAGATCGACTATTCGATCCTGACCGGCGAAACCCTTGATCGACGCACACCCGTCAAAAACTTCCAGGAGGGCAAGACACCGCTGTTCCTGATCAGTTTGAAGGCCGGCGGCACGGGCTTGAACCTGACGGCCGCCGATACGGTGATCCACTACGACCCGTGGTGGAACCCGGCCGTGGAAAACCAGGCGACTGATCGGGCCTATCGTATCGGGCAGGACAAGCCGGTGTTCGTCTACAAGATGATCGCCAAGGGTACGGTAGAGGAAAAAATTCAGGCGTTGCAGCAGGAAAAAGCAGCGTTGGCTGACCGTGTGCTTGAAGGTGGCGCGAATGCCGGATGGAAGTTGGAACAACGGGATATCGAGGCGCTGTTTGCTCCGCTGCCTGGCTGAAGACCGTTTCGTGCCCATCGCGGGCAAGCCCGGCTCCCACATTTGATCGCACTCCAAATGTGGGAGCCGGGCTTTTAGGGCCTCAGCATCGCCGCGATCGGCGATGTACAAGTCACGCTGCAATCAAAGCTTTTCTTGCTTGTGAGGTAGCGGCGCAAACAACGCCTCAATATCCTCATTCCCCAGCTTCCAATCCCCCGTCGTCCGCCCATCCAGAACGCCCGCCGCCAGATCAGACTTTTCCTTCTGCAAATGCTGGATTTTCTCTTCCACGGTGCCCCGGGCAATCATCTTGTAGACGAACACCGGCTTCTCCTGACCAATACGATACGCACGGTCGGTCGCCTGGTTTTCCGTCGCCGGGTTCCACCACGGGTCGTAGTGAATCACCGTGTCTGCTTCCGTCAGGTTAAGCCCGACGCCACCGGCCTTCAGGCTGATCAGAAAAATCTGCAGCTTGCCGCTCTGGAAATCCTTCACCGGCGTGCGGCGATCCCGGGTTTGCCCGGTCAACAGCGCATAGGCAACGCCACGCTTCTTCAGTTCGGCTTCGATCAGACTCAGCATCGAAGTGAACTGGGAAAACAGCAGGATCCTGCGGCCTTCGGCAAACAGCTCTTCGAGCATCTCCATCAAGCTGTCGAGCTTGCCCGAGCTGCTGCCTTTCGCCGGCAATGCCGCATCATTGACCAGGCGCAAGTCACAGCACACCTGACGCAACTTGAGCAGCGCTTCCAGGATGATGATCTGGCTACGGGCCACGCCCTTGCGGGTGATCTCGTCGCGAACTTTCTTGTCCATCGCCAGGCGCATGGTCTCGTACACGTCGCGCTGGGCTTCGTTGAGGTCGACCCAATGAATGATCTCGGTCTTGGGCGGCAACTCCGTCGCCACCTGCTCCTTGGTACGGCGCAGCAGGAACGGCTTGATCCGACCATTAAGGTGCTGCAATCGCACATCGCTGCCGCGTTTTTCGATCGGTACGCGGTAATCGCGGTTGAAGCTTTTCACATCCCCCAGCCAACCCGGCAGCAGGAAGTGGAACAGCGACCACAGCTCGCCCAAGTGGTTTTCCAGGGGGGTACCGCTGAGGCACAGGCGCTGGCGGGCGTTCAGCTCGCGGGCCGCCTGGGCGGCCTTGCTGTTGGGGTTCTTGATGTACTGCGCTTCGTCGAGGATCAACACGTGCAAGGGCAGGGCGGCCAGTTGCTCGATGTCCTTGGGCAGCAGGGCGTAGGTGGTCAGCAGCAGGTCGTAGTCCTGCAATTGAGCGAAATGTTTCTTACGCCCGGCGCCGTACAACGCCAATACTTTGAGCTGCGGCGTGAAGTGCGCCGCTTCGTCGAGCCAGTTCGGGATCAGGCTGGTGGGCATCACCACCATGCACGGCCGGTCCAGGCGTCCGGCGATTTTCTCGCTGAGAATATGCGCCAGGGTTTGCAGGGTTTTGCCCAGGCCCATGTCGTCCGCAAGAATCCCGCCGACGTCGAGCTGGCGCAGCGACTGCATCCAGCTCAGGCCTTCCAGCTGATAAGGACGCAATGTCGCGTTCAAGCCCTCGGGCGCTTCGCAGCTGAAATCTTTGATGTCCCGCAGACGCTGGGCGAAGTTGCGGATCTTTTCGCCGCCTTCCCATTGCAGCGGCAAGTCTTCCAGCGGGTTCAGGCGAATGGCGTCGGCCTTGGCCAGGCGCAGCGCAGTGGTGCCCGGCTCTTGCAGGTAGAACTCGCCCAGGGTCGCCAGCACCGGTTTCAGCCGCCCGTAAGGCAGCGCCACTTGCAGCGGGCCGTGGCCGTTGGGCAGGCCGGGAATGTTCACCAGGATCAGTTCGTCATCGCGGCGCCGAGCGAGTTTTTCCGGGTTGAGGATCTCGGTGTGGGAGCGCATCAGGTTCAGCAGGATCGGCAGCAAACTCAGGCGTTCGCCGTTGACGATGATCCCCAGCTCCAGGTCGAACCAGTCACGCTCCGGCACTTCGTCGACGCTGGCATACCAATCGTCTACGGCACTCAGGTCAAAACCGAAATCTTCGTCGATCTGCAATTCCCAACCCTGGGCGCGCAGGGTCGGCGATGCATTCAACGTGAAGTTCAGCCACGCGCTGTCATTGACCATCTCGAACAGCTCGCCGGCGCTTTCCGGCAGGGCCTTGCTCTGGCGGGTGGCGATCTTGAAGCCCAGCAGGCGCAGTTGTTCGCGAAACTGCTGCTCAATCTCGGGGTGGCGCTTGATCCGCAGACTCTGCTGTTCCTGGCGCACGATAATGTCGGCGTTCTTCTGGCCGCTGACGTAGTTGCCCAAATAGTTGAAGGACAACGCTGCACGGTGCTGGATATAACGCTGCATCTTGCCGTTGCGCGGCTCGAAGGCGCTGAACTCGATACTCGCCAGCCACAATCGCGGCTCCGGTTGCACGTCTTCCATCACCACTTGCGGCAGCACTACGCGGTTATCCAGCACTGCCTGGAGCTTCTCCAGCAACTCCGCGTCCTGAGCCGCCGCCGGGTAGGCCAGGGTTTCCTGGACCTTGAGCAGCACTGCGGCGATGTGTTTGCAGTTGGTGTGCACGGGGCAGGTGCAGCGGCTATCCACCAGGATCAGCGTGCCCTTGGCAGACTCGCGCAGCGAAATGGTCTGGCGGTAGACATTGCCGCCCGAGCCTTCGCAGCTGGCAATGATGGTGCTGTCGCCGGACTCGACGATACGCACACGGTTTTCCAGGGCGTAGCGTCGGCCGCGCTCAAGGCTTTGCTCTTTAAAGCGATTGGCCCACGAAGGGGCCAGGGGTTTGGTCAACGACGACGTCAGGGGCATGGTGCTGGATCAGTCCTGGACATCGGGCGGTGGTGCGCTGGGCGGCTTGGCGGTCAGCGAAGTGATCTTGATCAGCAGGGCGAGGTGGCCGCCGTCCAGGTAGTTGAGCTGGTTGTTCTTGGTGCGCACGTCTTGCTGGCTGAGGTGTTCGCTGGCAATGACGCTGCCGTTGGCGTCGAACTGGTTGACCCAGAAGTCGGCGTCGATATCGGTAAAACGCCCAAGCTGCAGGCTCAGGGTGCCTTCGATGGGAAACTGACCGAACTGTTCCTGGCCGTCGCTGATGGCCAGCTTCACCGGTTGTTCACCGAGGTTCTGATCCCAGGCCCGGTGCAGCAACACGGTGTAATTATTGTCGGCGCTGAGCTTGTCGACGATGTTGCCCAGTCGCGGCGGGCTCATTTTGTCGGTCCCCAGGCGTGGCGCACCCGCGTCCCAGTCTTCCGGCGCCGCGCGGCTATTGATCACGGGCTCGGCGTTCTGGCGCACCAGGATCATCTCCACCAGGTACGGGCTGTCGGCAAACGCCGAAGGGGCAACGACCACCAACAACAAGCTCAAAATGCGGAACAGGCGCATTGGGGCGTCCTTCAAGCAGATTTCGGGATGAGGCGCTCAAACAGCGCCTCCAGTGTATTAAAGCGTTCTTCAGCGCGTTCCATCGGCACCATGAATTTGAACAGCGTAGCCCCTTCGAACTTGTAGCGATTGGGTTGGCCCTGAATCAGCTTGATCAGCACCAGTGGGTCCACCGGCGTCTGCGCTTCGAACTCGATACGCCCACCTTGCGGCCCGGCGTCGACCTTCTTGATGCCCAACTGCTCGGCCTGCAATTTGAGCAGGGTCAGGCGTACCAGGTTCTTGGTCGGTTCCGGCAGCAGGCCGAAGCGGTCGATCATCTCCACTTGCAGGTCCTTGAGGCCGTCTTCATCGGTGGCCGAGGCGATGCGTTTGTACAGGATCAGCCGCGCATGCACATCCGGCAGGTAGTCTTCGGGAATCAATGCCGGCAAGCGCAGGTTGATTTCCGGGCCGCCACCCAGCGGTTGGTCAAGGTTCGGTTGCTCGCCCTTGCGGATGGCTTTTACCGCCCGTTCGAGCATTTCCATATAAAGGGTGAAACCCACGGCCTGGATCTGTCCGCTCTGGCCATCGCCCAGCAGTTCACCGGCACCACGGATTTCCAGGTCGTTGGTGGCCAGCACAAAGCCGGCGCCGAGGTCCTGGGTATTGGCGATCGCTTCCAGGCGCTTTTCAGCGTCGGAAGTGATCTGCTGGCGCGGCGGCGTCAGCAAATAGGCGTACGCCTGGTGGTGACTGCGCCCGACCCGGCCGCGCAGCTGGTGCAACTGGGCCAGGCCGAACTTGTCGGCGCGCTCGATGATGATGGTGTTGGCGCTCGGCACGTCGATGCCGGTCTCGATAATGGTCGAGGCGATCAGCACGTTGAAGCGCTTGTGGTAGAAGTCGCTCATCACCTGTTCGAGTTCGCGTTCGCGCATCTGCCCGTGGCCGATGGCGATCCGGGCTTCCGGTACCAGTTCGGCGAGGTCGGCGGCGCATTTCTCGATGGTTTTCACATCGTTGTGCAGGTAGTACACCTGGCCGCCACGCAGCAACTCACGCAGCAGGGCTTCCTTGACCGTGCTTTTGTTCTGCTCCATGACGAAGGTGCGCACCGACAACCGGCGCGCCGGCGGCGTGGCGATGATCGACAGGTCACGCATGCCCGACACCGCCATGTTCAGCGTGCGCGGGATCGGTGTGGCGGTGAGGGTCAGGATGTCGACTTCACTGCGCAGGGCCTTGAGCTGTTCCTTCTGACGAACACCGAAGCGGTGCTCTTCGTCGATGATCACCAGGCCGAGGTTCTTGATCTTCACATCGTCCGACAGCAGCTTATGAGTGCCGATGACAATGTCGATCTTGCCTTCTGCCAGGTCAGCGATGGCTGCGTTCACTTCCTTGGCCGACTTGAAGCGGCTCATCACTTCCACGGTCACCGGCCAGTCGGCAAAGCGGTCGCGGAAGCTGTTGTAGTGCTGCTGGGCGAGCAGGGTGGTCGGCACGAGGATCGCCACTTGCCGGCCGCCATGCACCGCGATAAAGGCCGCGCGCATCGCCACTTCGGTCTTGCCGAAGCCCACGTCGCCGCACACCAGGCGGTCCATCGGCTTGGGCGCCAGCATGTCGGCGCGCACGGCGTCGATGGTGGTTTGCTGGTCCGGGGTTTCTTTGAAGGCGAAGCCGGCGCTGAAGGTGGCGTAGTCGGCTTTTGGATCGGCGAAGGCATAACCTTCGCGGGCGGCACGGCGGGCATAGATGTCGAGCAACTCGGCGGCCACGTCGCGTACCTGTTCGGCGGCCTTGCGCTTGGCTTTCTGCCAGGTCTCGGAGCCGAGGCGATGCAACGGCGCGAGGGCGTCGTCGCTGCCGGTGTAGCGGGCGATCAGGTGCAGGTTGGCCACGGGCACATAAAGCTTGGCGCCCTCGGCGTATTCCATGGTGAGGAATTCGGCGACCTGGTTGTCGATTTCCAGGGTCTGCAGGCCCAGGTAGCGGCCCACGCCATGGTCGATATGCACCACCGGCGCGCCTTCGCGCAGTTCGGTAAGGTTCTTGATCACCGCATCATTGTTGGCGTCGGCGCGTTTTTCGCGACGGCGACGCTGCATCACCCGCTGACCGAACAGCGGGCTTTCGGCAATCAGTGCCAGGGCCGGGTCGTCCAGCAGCAAGCCTTCGTCCAGCGGCGCGATGGTGATCGCCAGGCGATCCTTGCTCGCGACAAAGTCCGGCCAGCTGTCGACGGTTTTCGGCCGCAGCTTCAGGCGTTCCAGCAACTCCAGCAGCACCTCGCGGCGCCCGGCGGACTCGGCGGTAAACAGCACGCGGCCGGGGAAGTCGCCGAGGAAATTCGACAGCGCTTCCAGCGGCTGGCTGGCCTTGGCTTCAATTGCCAGGTTCGGCAGCGCTTGTGCCGGGAAGCGCTCGCGGCCGGCACCGGCGTCCACGTCCTGTTGGCTGGCGACTACGCGCGGCCAGTTTTTCAGGCGGGCGAAGCAGTCTTCCACCGGCAGGAACAGCTCGGCCGGTGGCAATAAAGGACGGGACGGGTCGACGCGGCGTTCTTCATAACGGTTGCGCACGTCATTCCAGAAGTTCTCCGCCGCCTGTTCGATGCCTGGCAGCGAGAACACTTGGGTGTCCTGGGGCAGGTAATCGAAGAGGGTCGAGGTTTCGTCGAAGAACAATGGCAGGTAGTACTCGATACCGGCGGGGGTAATCCCGCTGCTCAAGTCCTGGAAGATCGGGCAGCGGCGGAAGTCCACGTCAAAGCGCTCGCGGAAACGCGCCTTGAAGCGCGTGACCGCGTCTTTTTGCAGCGGGAATTCCCGGGCCGGCAACAGCTTGACCGAGTCGACCTTGTCGATGGAACGCTGGTTTTCCGGATCGAAGGTACGCAGGGTTTCGATTTCGTCGTCGAACAGGTCGATCCGGTAGGGCAGTTTGCTGCCCATCGGGAACAGGTCGATCAGCGCGCCACGCACCGCGAACTCGCCGTGCTCGTACACCGTGTCGACGCAGCGATAGCCACTGGCCTCAAGCCGGGTGCGCATTTGCTCCACATCGAGCTTCTGGCCGATATCCAGCACCAGGCTGCTGCCCAGCAGGAACTTGGTCGGCGCCAGGCGATGCAGGGCCGTGGTGATTGGCACCACCAGCACGCCGTGGGCCAGTTCCGGCAAGCGGTACAGGCTGGCGATGCGCTGGGAAATGATGTCCTGGTGCGGCGAGAACAGATCGTAGGGCAGGGTTTCCCAGTCCGGGAAATGCAGCACCGGCAAATCGGGGGCGAAGAAACTCAGCTCCTGTTCCAGCCGCTCGGCACTTTGGCTGTCGGCGGTGAGCAGCAGGGTAAAGCGCTTGGCAGCGCTGGCAGCCTCGGCGATGGCCAGGCTGAGGGCGGCACCGGGCAGATTGCCCCAGTGCTGTTTACCTGCCGCGGCAGGGAGAAGCGGTAGACGCAGAACGGGCACGGAAGGTTGAGCTCCAAGCGTTGCGACAAAGTCGGTAATTGTAACGGCCCGGAGTGCCGCCTGTCAGTTGCTGACTGAGCCTATTACGGTTTGTAGGAAATGTAGTGGCTAAGACAAACAAAGGCGTCTTTTGACTCATTATGTAGTGCCGAAATCGGTGTATGTTTCGGAGGGTTACGGACACTTTGTCACAATGGCCCAGAAGGGGGTGCGCTGGAAGCCACGTATTTACTGGGCTCCAGCGGGGTGATATTTTTTTGCAAGGGGTTTTGTTGTGGTGCGCGCATTGCTCCGAGGGCGGTCGGGCGGCATAATGTAGCCCCTTTTTTCTGCCCCTACATGTGGAAGGTTCCCGTGACTCAGAAGCCCGACCAGTGTCTTGGTGAATGGATCGACCGTGAAGCACTCGCTGAAGCGATGATTCCGCTTATCGGTCAGCTCTACCGCAATAACAACGTGGTGAGCTCGATCTATGGCCGCAGCCTGATCAACCAATCAGTCATCGCGATTCTCAAGGCTCATCGCTTTGCTCGCCATCGTTCCGCCGACGACAGCGAACTCTCCGTCCACGAAACATTCCCCCTGCTCAAGGCCATGAGCGAGCTCAAGCTCGGCGCGGCCTCGGTAGACCTGGGCAAGCTGGCCTATAAATTCCGCAAAGAAGGCGCTGGCCGCACCGCCGAGCAGTTCGTGCGTGAAGAAATGGCCGATGTGGTTGGCCAGCAAAACGCTGCTGCCCGCAAAGGCACCGACGTCGTGCTGTACGGCTTCGGTCGTATCGGCCGTCTGCTGGCGCGCATCCTGATCGAAAAAACCGGTGGCGGCGACGGCCTGCGCCTGCGTGCCATCGTGGTTCGTAAGGGTGCAGAAAACGACCTGACCAAACGCGCCAGCCTGCTGCGTCGCGACTCGGTACACGGTCCGTTCAACGGCACCATCGTCATCGACGAAGAAAACAACACCATCACCGCCAACGGTAACCTGATCCAGGTGATCTACGCGAAGAACCCGTCTGAGGTGGATTACACCCAGTACGGCATCAAGGACGCACTGCTGGTGGACAACACCGGTGTGTGGCGTGACGCCGAGGGCCTGGGCCAGCACCTGGCTTGCCCGGGTATCGACCGCGTTGTCCTGACTGCGCCTGGCAAGGGCAAGCTGAAGAACATCGTGCACGGCATCAATCATGCTGAAATCACCGCTGACGACAAGATCGTGTCCGCCGCTTCCTGCACCACCAACGCCATCGTGCCGGTGCTGAAAGCTGTGAACGACAAGTTCGGCATTGTTAACGGTCACGTTGAAACGGTTCACTCGTACACCAACGACCAGAACCTGATCGACAACTTCCACAAGGGCGATCGCCGTGGCCGTAGCGCCGCGCTGAACATGGTAATCACCGAGACCGGTGCTGCCACCGCTGCTGCCAAGGCCCTGCCTGAGCTGGCCGGCAAGCTGACCGGTAACGCGATCCGTGTTCCGACGCCGAACGTGTCGATGGCCATTCTCAACCTGAACCTTGAGAAAGCCGCCACCCGTGAAGAGATGAACGAGTACTTGCGCTACATGGCGCTGCACTCCGATCTGCATAAGCAAATCGACTTCGTCAACTCGCAGGAAGTGGTGTCCACCGACTTCGTTGGTTCGCGCCACGCCGGTGTGGTGGACGCTGAAGCGACCATCACCCAGGATAACCGCGTTGTTCTGTACGTCTGGTACGACAACGAATTCGGTTACAGCTGCCAGGTGGTTCGTGTGATGGAAGACATGGCCGGGGTTAACCCGCCAGCATTCCCGCGCTAAGCATCAGCGGTAAATGAAAAAGCCCCGACTGGTTCGGGGCTTTTTTATGTCTGTGGGTTTTGTAGTGGCTGGCAGGGCCTCTTCGCGAGCAAGTCGAATCGTCGCACCGCCGCTCCCACATTCGACCGCATCTCTTCAGGTGATACGCGGGTAAATGTGGGAGCGGGCTTGCTCGCGAAAGCGACCTATCAAGCGCCGCCGACTATCGAAGCCTGCGCGGTACGCAGTTCATGCTGATTGCCTTTAAACAGGATCAATGTGGCGATCAAACCCAGCACCGCTGCGCCGCTAAGCCAGATGCCCGGTGCCGCCTTGTTGTCCAGCACGTGGATCAGGTAGGTGCAAGCTGCCGGAGTAAAGCCGCCAAAGGTCGCCGTCGCCAGGCTGTAGGCCAGGGAGAAACCGGTGGTACGCACTTCTACCGGCATGATTTCGGTCAGCGCTACAACCATCGCGCCGTTGTACGAGCCATACAGGAACGACAGCCAGAGCAGCACGATCAGCAGATGGCTGAAGCTCGGGTTGACCACCAGCCAGGACAGCGCCGGATATGCGGTGAGGATCGCCAGAATCGTCGCCCCCAGCAGCAGGGGTTTACGTCCGATCTTGTCGGACACTGCACCCATCACCGGCAGCCAGATGAAGTTGGAGATGCCGACGCACACGGTTACCAGCAAGGCGTCGAAGTCCGACAGGTGCAATTCGGCCTTGCCGAAGGTCGGGGTGTACGCGGTGATCAGATAGAAGGACACGGTGGTCATCACCACCAGCGCCATGCCGGCGATCACGATGCCGAAGTTCTGGCCGATCGAGCGGACGATTTCCTGCAGGGTAGGGCGGTGTTTGCGTGCCTGGAATTCCGGGGTTTCTTCCAGGGAGCGACGAATCACGAAGATCACCGGCACGATCAGGCAGCCGATCAGGAACGGCACGCGCCAGCCCCAGTCACCCATTTCTTCCGGGCTGAGCCAGTGGTTCAGGCCCACGCCCAACAGACCGGCGAATACCACCGCGGCTTGCTGGCTGGCGGACTGCCAACTGACGAAGAAGCCTTTGCGGCCCGGGGTGGAGATTTCCGCCAGGTACACCGACACGCCGCCCAGCTCGACACCGGCGGAGAAGCCTTGCAGCAGGCGACCGAACAGCACGATCAGCGGCGCCGCGACGCCAAGGGTGGCGTACCCGGGCACGCAGGCAATCAGGACGGTACCGGCAGCCATCATCGCCAGGGTGATCACCAGGCCCTTTTTACGGCCGTGACGGTCGATGTAGGCACCGAGGAAAATCGCGCCCAGCGGACGCATCAGGAACCCGGCACCAAAGGTCGCCAGGGACAGCATCAGGGACGCGAAAGCGCTGTCGGTGGGGAAAAATGTCTTGGCAATGGCCGTGGCGTAGAAGCCATAGACCATGAAGTCGAACATCTCAAGGAAGTTACCGCTGACAACGCGAAAAATCGCCTTGCCCTTGCCCGTTGTAGTGGACATGTCATGCACTCATTTTGGCTATCTTATTGGTAATCCCTGGTCGCAACCGTCCTTGCTGTTGAAGCTCTGGCACGAGGCTGGCGCTGAACAGTTTTGTAACGATATGTGTATAAGACACCACAGGCAACAAAAAACCGATAGCAAGCTGGCAAATTGCCGCAGGCCTGCGGGTGATGAAAATCCAATGTGGGAGCGGGCTTGCTCGCGAAAACGGTGTGTCAGTCAGCTTAT
>NZ_JAXCIS010000032.1:0-27473 GCF_034044025.1 Pseudomonas sp. SED1 | reverse complement strand
TCCGTGTACACCAGCAGTACAGTCGTCTTCTGCTGTTCGCTCGCGTAAACTTGCGCGTCTTTCGCAGCCCTACCCCGCTGCACACTCATTTTTCAAAGGTGCCCGCCATGCCTTGGCTGCAAGTCCGTCTCGCCATCAGCCCAGAACAAGCCGAAACCTACGAAGACGCGTTCCTCGAAGTGGGCGCCGTGTCGGTGACCTTCATGGACGCCGAAGACCAGCCGATCTTCGAGCCCGAGCTCAACACCACCCCGCTGTGGTCCCACACCCATCTGCTGGCCCTGTTCGAAGACGGCACCGATGCCGCCAGCGTACTGGCCCACATGGAACTGCTCACCGGCGGCCCACTGCCGGAACACCACAGCGAAATCATCGAAGACCAGGACTGGGAACGCAGCTGGATGGACAACTTCCAGCCGATGCGCTTTGGCCAGCGCCTGTGGATCGTGCCGAGCTGGCACGCCGCTCCCGAGCCTGACGCCGTCAACCTGCTGCTGGACCCGGGCCTGGCGTTTGGCACCGGCACTCACCCCACCACCGCCCTGTGCCTGGAATGGCTCGACGGCCAGGACCTGAAAGACTGCAACGTGCTGGACTTCGGCTGCGGTTCGGGGATCCTGGCCATCGCCGCCCTGCTGCTGGGCGCCAAGGAAGCCGTCGGTACCGATATCGACGTGCAAGCCCTGGAAGCCTCCCGCGATAACGCCGGGCGCAATAACATCGCTGAAGAGAAATTCCCGCTGTACCTGCCGGAGCAATTGCCCCAGGTGCAAGCCGACGTACTGGTGGCCAACATCCTCGCCGGGCCGCTGGTTGCCCTGGCACCGCAGCTGTCGAGCCTGGTCAAGCCGGGCGGCCGCCTGGCGCTGTCGGGCATCCTCGCCGAACAGGGCGAAGATGTTGCCGCTGCCTACGCCCAGGATTTCGAGCTGGATCCGATCGCCAACCGCGATGGCTGGGTACGCATCAGTGGTCGTCGGCGCTAGAATGAGCGCCTGCATGAATCGGATGGCCGCATGACCGACAGTTTCGTCACCCAGTGCCCACATTGCCAAGCACGCTTTCGCGTCAACCACGCTCAATTGAGCGTGGCCCGTGGCGTGGTGCGCTGTGGCTCATGCCTGCAAGTGTTCAATGCCGCCCGCCAACTGCTGGAGCAGCGCGCCAGTGCGCCCGTGCCCGAGGCACCAGCAGCGGCACCAGCAGCGGCAGAGCCTGCGCCAGCAGCAGAACCGCCACCCGAAGCACCGCGAGCCATCAGCCAGAAGCAATGGAACGCCGAAGAGCTTGACCTGGATAACCTGGACCTCGACGAAGAGCTGGCCAAGCTGGAACGTCGCGAGATTCAGCACACCCAGCCCGTAGGTGCAGATCGTCGCCAACCCGGCGCCGACCGTCGGCAAAAAGAAGACTCCCTCAGCGCCAGCCGCGACACGGCCAAGGCCGAGGAAGAGCAATGGGCCGCCAGCCTGTTCAGCGAGCCTCGGGATGAACGGGCACAAGCCCCACAACCCACCGACGAAGAACCGCAACCGGCCAAGGCAAGCCTCGCCAAACCCAAGCGCACCGAACCCTCGATGTCGTTTGAAGCGGTCGAGCCCGACGAAGAACCAGCGCTGCACGCCAACGCCACCGATGACGAACTCGATCCACCGGTAACCGCGGTAACAGACGAGGCAGAACCCGAACAACCGGAACGCCCGCAGCCCAAACGCAAGCGCCCTCGCCCCGAGGCCGGCGCCCACGACGACCTGCTTTCGGACCTGGAAGACGACCCGCTGCACCTGTATTCCCAGAAACGCGCCTCCGGCTGGGGCCGCCGTCTGTTCTGGGGCTTGCTGGTGTTGCTGGCCGCCGCCGGCCTGGCGGGACAATACGTCGCCTACCAATTCGACGAACTGGCACGCCAGGACGCCTACCGCCCGTGGTTCCAGGAACTGTGCCCGAAACTGGGCTGCACCGTGCCATCACGCGTCGATATCGCCCACATCAAGAGCAGCAACCTGGTGGTGCGCAGCCACCCGGAGTTCGCTGGCGCCCTGGTGGTGGACGCGATCATCTATAACCGCGCGACATTCTCCCAACCGTTCCCGCTGTTGGAGCTACGCTTTGCCGACATGAACGGGAATATGATCGCCAGTCGTCGCTTCAAACCCGCCGAATACCTCAGCGGCGAGTTGGCAGGCGTAACCGAGATGCCCTCCCAGACGCCGATCCACATTGCCCTGGACATCCTCGACCCGGGCAACAAAGCGGTGAATTACAGCCTGAGCTTCCACTCTCCCGAGTGATCCGGCCCAAGGAGTAAGGTTTGACGGCGGATTCTTGACTGCTCCGCCGTTGACCAAACCAGCGGCGATAAGAAAATAACTGTTCAGATTTTATCCAATTCAGCCTTTATCCAGTCATCGAGAGCGGGTATCATGCCAACCCTTTTTCGAACTCTAATGATCCGGCCCCACAACAGGGAAGTCCTATGTCGGCGGTACGCATCGGCCCATACACATTGCACAACGGCTTGATCCTCGCCCCTATGGCGGGCGTCACCGACCAGCCCTTTCGTCAGCTTTGCAAGCGTTTGGGCGCAGGGCTTGTAGTCTCGGAAATGGTCACCAGCGACATGAGCTTGTGGAACACCCGCAAATCGCGGATGCGCATGATCCACGAAGGTGATCCCGAGCCCCGCTCGGTACAGATCGCCGGCGGAGATGCGCAAATGCTGGCGGATGCAGCCCGGGCCAACGTGGAGTTGGGGGCGCAGATTATTGATATCAACATGGGTTGCCCGGCCAAGAAGGTCTGCAACAAGGCCGCCGGGTCGGCCCTGTTGAAGGATGAGCAGTTGGTGAGCGAGATCCTGCATGCCGTTGTCGCTGCAGTGGATGTGCCGGTCACCCTGAAGATCCGCACCGGCTGGGACCGGGACAACAAGAATGGCCTGACGGTGGCGAAGATCGCCGAGCAGGCGGGCATTACAGCGCTGGCGGTGCATGGCCGCACCCGCGCCGACCTTTACACCGGTGAAGCCGAGTACGACACCATTGCCGCGATCAAGCAGGCGGTGTCGATTCCCGTCTTTGCCAACGGCGACATCGATTCAGCCGAGAAAGCCCGGCGCGTGCTGCACGCGACCGGCGCCGATGGCTTGTTGATTGGCCGGGCTGCCCAGGGGCGTCCGTGGATTTTTCGTGAGATCGAGCATTTTCTGCGTACCGGTGAAACCTTGCCGGCACCGGAGCTGATCGAGGTGGAACGTATTCTGCTAGAGCATCTGGCCGCCCTGCACGCCTTCTATGGAGACGTGATGGGCGTACGCATTGCTCGCAAGCATGTGGGCTGGTATCTCGCAACCTTGCCGGGCGCCAAGGAGTTTCGCGCCCACTTCAATCGTTTGGATGATACGGAAGCACAGTGCGCCAACGTTCGTGAGTTCTTCAGCGAACGTTACAAGAGCCTGGTGACAGGGGACGGAGAAGGGGTGGCCGCATGACGATGATGACCGAGACTTTAGTGAGTGGAACAACACCCGTGAGCGACAACGTCAATTTGAAACAGCACCTCAACACGCCGAGCGAAGAAGGCCAGACCCTTCGCGGCAGTGTCGAGAAGGCGCTGCACAATTATTTCGCCCACCTTGAGGGCGCTGCCGTCACGGACGTGTACAACCTGGTGCTCTCCGAAGTCGAAGCGCCGTTGCTCGAAAGCGTAATGAACTACGTCAAGGGCAACCAGACCAAGGCCAGTGAGCTGCTCGGTCTGAACCGTGGCACGCTGCGCAAGAAACTCAAGCAGTACGATTTGCTGTAAGCATTCAATCAAACCAGAAAGGCGCCCGCGTAAAAACGGACGCCTTTTTTGCTGACTCCTTTGCTTTTGATGGAAATTGAAATGACCGACCAGACTACCCGCCTGCCGATCCGCCGTGCCTTGATCAGTGTCTCCGACAAGACCGGGATCCTCGAATTTGCCCGGGAACTGGAAGCCCTGGGCGTGGAGATTCTCTCCACCGGCGGGACCTTCAAACTGCTGCAGGACAACGGCGTGGCCGCAGTGGAAGTGGCGGACTACACCGGTTTCGCAGAAATGATGGACGGTCGGGTCAAGACCCTGCACCCGAAAATCCACGGCGGGATCCTCGGTCGTCGCGGTATCGACGACGCCATCATGAGCGAGCACGGCATCAAGCCGATCGACCTGGTGGCCGTTAACCTGTACCCGTTCGAAGCCACCATCAACAAGCCAGGCTGCGACCTGCCGACCGCCATCGAGAACATCGATATCGGCGGCCCGACCATGGTTCGCTCGGCTGCCAAAAACCACAAAGACGTGGCCATCGTGGTTAACGCCAGCGATTACGCCAACGTACTGGAAAGCCTGAAAGCCGGCGGCATGACCTATGCCCAGCGCTTCGACCTGATGCTCAAGGCCTTCGAACACACCGCCGCCTACGACGGCATGATCGCCAACTACATGGGCACCGTGAACCAGGCGGCTGAAACCCTGAGCACTGAAGGTCGCAGCCAGTTCCCGCGCACCTTCAACAGCCAGTTCATCAAGGCCCAGGAAATGCGCTACGGCGAGAACCCGCACCAGAGCGCGGCGTTCTACGTTGAGGCCAAGCCTGCTGAAGTCGGCATCGCCACCGCGACCCAACTGCAAGGCAAAGAGCTGTCCTACAACAACGTGGCCGACACCGACGCCGCGCTGGAATGTGTGAAGAGCTTCGTCAAGCCAGCCTGCGTGATCGTCAAGCACGCCAACCCGTGCGGCGTGGCCGTGAGCCCGGACGCTGAAGGCGGTATCCGCCAGGCGTACGAACTGGCCTACGCCACCGACACCGAGTCGGCCTTCGGCGGCATCATTGCCTTCAACCGTGAGCTGGACGCCGAGACCGCCAAGGCGATCGTCGAGCGTCAGTTCGTTGAAGTGATCATTGCCCCATCCGTCAGTGAAGAAGCCCGCGCCATCGTTGCTGCCAAGGCCAATGTGCGCCTGCTGGCCTGCGGCGAGTGGTCGGCTGAGCGTGCCGCTGCCTGGGACTACAAGCGCGTCAACGGCGGCTTGCTGGTACAGAGCCGCGACATCGGCATGATCGGCAGCGAAGACCTGAAAGTGGTGACCAAGCGCGCCCCGACCGAGCAGGAAATCAACGACCTGATCTTCGCCTGGAAAGTCGCCAAGTACGTTAAATCCAACGCCATCGTCTACGCCAAGAATCGCCAGACCATTGGTGTCGGCGCTGGCCAGATGAGCCGTGTGAACTCGGCACGTATCGCTGCCATCAAGGCTGAGCATGCCGGCTTGCAGGTACAGGGTTCGGTGATGGCGTCCGACGCATTCTTCCCGTTCCGCGACGGCCTCGACAACGCCGCGAAAGCCGGTGTGACCGCCGTGATCCAACCGGGCGGCTCGATGCGTGATGCAGAAGTGATTGCAGCGGCGGATGAAGCCGGCATCGCCATGGTCTTCACCGGCATGCGTCACTTCCGCCACTGATCCAACTTGATCGAAATGTGGGAGCGGGCTTGCTCGCGAATACGGTGTATCAGCTACATATCCTGCGACTGACACACCGCTTTCGCGAGCAAGCCCGCTCCCACATAAAGCGCTCCAGCGGCGCCTTACAGAATTTGAGGTTTTTGAAATGAATGTTTTGATCATTGGCAGCGGTGGCCGTGAACACGCCCTGGCCTGGAAAGTTGCCCAGGACCCGCGCGTCCAGAAAGTTTTCGTTGCACCCGGCAACGCCGGCACCGCCATTGAAGCCAAGTGCGAAAACGTCGCCATCGACGTGCTGGCCCTTGAGCAGCTGGCGGACTTTGCAGAGAAAAACGTTTCCCTGACCATCGTCGGTCCGGAAGTGCCATTGGTAGCCGGCGTTGTGGACCTGTTCCGCAGCCGTGGCCTGGACTGCTTCGGCCCAACCGCCGGTGCCGCCCAACTGGAAGGTTCGAAAGCCTTCACCAAGGATTTCCTGGCTCGCCACAAGATCCCGACGGCCGACTACCAGAACTTCACCGAGATCGAGCCGGCCCTGGCTTACCTGCGTGAGGTCGGTGCACCGATCGTGATCAAGGCCGACGGCCTGGCCGCCGGCAAAGGCGTGATCGTCGCGATGACCCTGGCCGAAGCCGAAGACGCCGTGCGCGACATGCTCGCCGGCAACGCTTTCGGTGAAGCCGGTTCGCGCGTGGTGATCGAAGAGTTCCTCGACGGCGAAGAAGCCAGCTTCATCGTAATGGTCGATGGCAAGAACGTGCTGCCGATGGCCACCAGCCAGGACCACAAACGTGTAGGCGACGGCGACAGCGGCCCGAACACCGGCGGCATGGGCGCTTACTCCCCTGCTCCGGTAGTAACTGCCGAAGTGCACAAGCGCGTGATGGACCTGGTGATCTGGCCAACCGTGCGTGGCATGGCCGATGAAGGCAACGTGTACACCGGTTTCCTGTATGCCGGCTTGATGATCGATAAAGCCGGTAACCCGAAAGTCATCGAGTTCAACTGCCGCTTCGGCGATCCGGAAACCCAACCGGTGATGCTGCGCCTGCAATCGAGCCTGGTACTGCTGGTGGAAGCGGCGCTGGCCCAGGCCCTCGACAAGGTCGAAGCCCAGTGGGACCCGCGCCCAAGCGTTGGCATCGTGCTGGCCGCCGGCGGCTACCCGGCCGACTACGCCAAGGGCGATGTGATTGAAGGTCTGGATGCGGCTGCTACGCTGGAAGGCAAGGTGTTCCACGCGGGCACCGCGCTCAAGGATGGCAAGGTTGTCACCGCCGGTGGTCGCGTATTGTGCGCAACCGCCATGGGCAGCAGCGTAGATGCCGCCCAACAACAGGCTTACAAGCTGGCGGCGAAGATCGACTGGAAAGGCTGCTTCTACCGCACCGACATTGGCTACCGCGCCATTGCCCGTGAGCGTGGCGAAAGTCAGTAAACAGCTATCCGTTCGGTTAGGCAGGGCCCTTGGCCCTTGCCCTACGCTTGTGGCCCCGCGCATAGTTATACCCATGCATCAACCTACGAAGGGATTTCGCCGTGCGCTGGCTCAGGATCGCCATAGGTTTCACTGTCAGTCTGCTGACCTTGCTCTGCTTGTTTCCAGCCCAGGCTGCGGCACAAGGCAGTGGCTGGGCGGTATTGCTTGATGAACAGGCCGATCTGCAACTGAGCGACATCCGCTCGCCCCGCTACATCAATCAATTCAGCCCCATCGAACTGGACCGGATTACCGCCGCGCAACCGGACGGTGCGTTGTGGGTGCGCTTCAGGCTGCAACCCGGCAAGCACGAGCAGGTGCTACGGGTATTCGCCCCGGACCTGGCACACCTGAACCTGTACGTGCTCGACGGCGACACCCTGGTGGAGCAGCAAGCCACCGGCACCCGCCAGCCCCAGGCCGAGCGCCCGCTGCCCAGCAGCGATTTCATGCTGCCGATGCCCCAGAGCCAGAAGCCGCTGGACGTGTACCTGCGCATGGTCTCGGAACACGAGCTGCGCCCCTACATCACCCTGGAGCCCGCCGTACTCGCGGCGGCCAACCAGAACCAGACGCTGATCTACGGGTTGCTGTTCGGTTGCCTGGTGATGCTGATCCTGCACAACCTGACCCGCTACGCCTACCATCGCTCCCGCAGCAGCCTGTGGCTCGCCGCCTGCGAAGTGTTGTTGCTGCTCAGCCTGGCGCTGCTGCTCAACCTGGTCGGGCCGTGGCTGCCGAACTGGCACGCGGTACAGACCCCCGGTGCGTACCTCGCCCTGCTGCTGACGGCGCCGTGCGGGCTGATGTTCGCCTATCGCTTCTTTACGCCTCTGGGCCCGCATCCGCTGAACAAGCTGTTGATGGCGGACATCCTGTTGATCGTCCTGAGCGGGCTGTTGCTGTTGTTCGTCAATACGCTGCCGCTGAACATCATCACCTACGCGTTGGTGGCGCTGGCCGGCCTGAGCATGCTGTTCGTCTCGGCCTATCACTGGCAAAAAGGGTATCGCCCGGCGCGCCTGTTCATGGTGGCGATGGTGATTTTCAACATCGGCACGCTGATTATCCTGCCGGCCTTGCTGGGCCTGACATTGGTAGCGCCCCAAGGCTTGATCGTTACCCTGCTCGGTTTTATCTGCCTCAGCGGCCTGTTGATGAGCCTGGCCTTGGGCGAACGCCAGCGCGCCATCACCGAAGATAACTTCAGCCTCAGCCGCGACCTGGCCGCCAGCAATGCCGAGATCGCCGCCAAGGCCGAGTTCCTGGCGAAGATCAGCCACGAAATCCGTACGCCCATGAACGGCGTGCTGGGCATGACCGAACTGCTGCTGGGCACGCCGCTGTCGGTCAAGCAGCGCGACTACGTGCAAACCATCCACAGTGCCGGCAACGAATTGCTCACCCTGATCAACGAGATTCTCGATATCTCCAAGCTTGAGTCCGGGCAGATCGAACTGGACGACGTGCAGTTCGACCTCAACGCGTTGATCGAAGACTGCCTGAGTATTTTCCGCGCCAAGGCCGAGCAGCAAAACGTCGAGCTGATCAGCTTTATCCAGCCCCAAGTACCACGGGTGATCAGCGGCGACCCGACGCGCCTGCGCCAGGCGCTGTTGAGCCTGCTGGAAAACGCCCTGCAAAAAACCGATGAAGGCGAAGTGCTGATCGTGGTGGCGCTGGATGAGCGCAGCAGCAAACCGCGCCTGCGCATTGCGGTGCAAGACAGCGGCCTGCCAATGGAGCCCGCCGAGCGCGACGCCCTGCTGCACAGCGAATTGCACAGCAAGAATTTCCTGTCTGCTACACGCTTGAGCGGCCATCTGGGCCTGGTCATTGCTCGCCAGTTGATCCTGTTGATGAACGGCGAGTTCGGCATCAAGAGTGGCAGCCAACAAGGCAGCACCCTGTGGCTGACCTTGCCACTGGACCCGGAACGTCTCGAACATCCCACCTCCGACCTCGACGGCCCGCTCAAGGGCGCGCGCGTGCTGGTGGTGGACGACAACGACACCTGCCGCAAAGTGCTGGTGCAGCAATGCACGGCCTGGGGCCTGAACGTGAGTGCCGTGCCTTCGGGCAAGGAAGCCCTGGCGCTGCTGCGCACCAAGGCGCACCTGCGAGACTATTTCGACGTGGTGCTGCTGGACCAGAACATGCCCGGTATGACCGGCATGCAACTGGCGGCGAAGATCAAGGAAGACCCGAGCCTGAACCACGACATCTTGCTGATCATGCTCACCGGCATCAGCAATGCGCCGAGCAAGATCATCGCGCGCAACTGCGGGATCAAACGCATCCTCGCCAAACCGGTGGCCGGCTACACCCTCAAGACCACACTGGCCGACGAGTTGACCCAACGCAGCAAAGGCACCGTGCAACCGCGCCAGCAGGCGATCAGCGCGCCAGCGCCTGTGACGGTGCCGAGTGATTTCCGGATCCTGGTGGCTGAAGACAACAGCATCTCCACCAAGGTCATTCGCGGCATGCTCGGCAAGCTCAACCTGCAGCCGGACACCGCGAGCAATGGCGAAGAAGCCCTGCAAGCGATGAAAACCCAGCGGTATGACTTGGTGTTGATGGACTGTGAAATGCCGATCCTCGACGGTTTCTCCGCCACCCAGCAACTGCGGGCGTGGGAAGTCAGCAACCAGCGCATTCGTACGCCGATCGTGGCGCTGACGGCGCACATTCTTTCGGAACACAAAGAGCGTGCGCGCCAGGCCGGGATGGATGGGCACATGGCCAAGCCGGTGGAGTTGTCACAGTTGCGCGAGCTGGTGGAGTATTGGGTAGCACAGCGGGCACAACGCCCCGAGCACGCCCCGACTTCCTGACACGCCCAACCTGTAGGAGCGAGCTTGCTCGCGAAGAACCTGAGAGCGCCGCGTTAAACCAGAAAGCCCGCGTTATCGTTAACGACCTTCGCGAGCAAGCTCGCTCCTACAAGGGATCAGTGCAGCCCGTTCGTCACAGGCCTGATAAACTCCCGCTCGCCCTCCTTCGCTGTGAGCTCCCACCATGCTCCACGTGTTGTTCAGCGTTTACCTGAAGATGCTGGTGCTCTACAGCCCCTTCTTCGTGCTTTCCTGCTTTATCAGCCTGACCCGCGGTTACTCCAGCAAGGAGCGGCGGCGCCTGGCCTGGAAAGTGGCCCTCGCCACTCTGGTATCGAGCGTGTTGCTCTACCTGTTCGGCCGGGTGATTTTCAGTGTGTTCGGCATCACCGTCGACGCCTTCCGCATCGGCGCCGGCAGTGTGCTGTTTATCTCCGCGCTGGGCATGGCCCAAGGCAAATCGGCGGTGCAGACTGACAACGTGCAGCAGGACGTGACCATCGTCCCGCTGACCATCCCCCTGACCGTCGGCCCCGGCACCATCGGTGCGCTGCTGGTGATGGGCGTCAGCCAGCCGCACTGGGACGACAAGATCACCGCAATCCTCAGCATTGCGCTGGCCAGCCTTACGGTGGGCGTGGTGCTGTACTTGTCCAACCGTATCGAACGCATCCTCGGCGACCAGGGCTTGCAGATTGTCAGCCGATTGATGGGGTTGTTTGTGTGCGCCCTGGCCGCACAAATCATCTTCACCGGTGTACGCGGCTACCTGTTGCCGTAGGTCAGATCCTGTATTGGGCGATAGCCTGGCGGACCTTGTCCCCTGCGCTGTCGCGCAGCAGTTGGATGGTGGCTTCGTTGACCACCGAGCTGTTCAGCACCAGGCACGTGCGACCACTGAAGGCTTCAACGGACGCACTGTCCCACTCCAGAAACGGCATGCCCAACTGCTTGCTGACGCCGTGGGAACTGTAAGTCACCAGCACCATCGACACTTCCCCCGCCGTTTCCGAGCACGACGCCAAGCCGAAATCACCGCCCTCATGGGTCGTGATATTTCGTTTGAATAACTCAAATGAGGCCGGGAGTTGCTTCAAGGCTTCGATAGCCTCCCCCACCCGTTTGGGCAGAGCGCTGATCAATGGTCCCGACAGGAACGTCGAGGCTACCGTGGCCGCCACCAGGTTCAGCGCCGCCAACTGCACCGACAACCCCTTGCGAGTCGTGTAGACCCGCTCGAAACTGCTCCTGACCGGCATCCACCCAAGGCTGCTCATCACGTTGATGAATTCGTTGTACCAGGCCTCCGTGCCCCGGGCGATCCGCAACACATCGCTGACGTAGCTGCTCGCCAGCAAATAGCTTTTGCGGGTGTACTCCTTGTTGAGACTCGTCATGCCCTCCACGAACGACATGACGCTGTTGTTCACCACCGCCGCGTTCATCTCCTCATCCCCTTCGGGCTGCACCGCCGGGCTCAAACCCGACGGCAGGCTGGACGCGTCCGGAAGCCGGTAAGCGGCAATCAGCCTCCTCCTTTTTGCGCTGTTGATCCGTCTGTTGTTTCGCTCCATATCCATTTCTCCATAACCCCCAACATGGGGCTCAACGCCAACACTAGTCGAGTTGCCGGGGATTTTGAGCTGCTGGAAATTGACGACAGAACGCGCGGCGACACGCAGGAAAAATCACTGCAGGCGGCGCAG
The DNA here is from genome assembly GCF_034044025.1 of Pseudomonas sp. SED1. Lineage (NCBI taxonomy): Bacteria > Pseudomonadati > Pseudomonadota > Gammaproteobacteria > Pseudomonadales > Pseudomonadaceae > Pseudomonas > Pseudomonas sp. SED1. Next base: position 15,951 of record NZ_JAXCIS010000032.1, on the reverse strand, counting down.
GTGAGTAAACGTTGGGGATGAACCGGTGGTGCGCAAAGGCGTCGTATTTTTCTTCAATCAGTAGAGAAAGGTATGACCCGTCCCGACGCAAAAAGCACTCGGCAAGCAGACCTTTCTTCCATCACCTGATGACTTTTTCAAGGCAGCCCCGTTGCGGGGCCACCCTTTTTCAGGAGGCCGGCTTATCGCCATACCAACGTGGCGTGTACACCCACTCGCCACCACCGGCCCGGGGAAATACGCAGGTGGTGGACGAACCGATCAGCACCATGGTGCGCATGTCCACCTGGTCCGGCGTCAGTTGCCCCAGCGTTGTGACGCGCAAGGTCTGGCCCGGGCGACCGATATCACGGCCCAGCACCACCGGCGTTTCGGCCGTGCGATGCTGCGCGACGATCTCCAGGGCGCGCCCCAACTGCCAGGGCCGAGCACGGGAAATCGGGTTGTAGAACGCCAACGCCAGGTCGGCCTGGGAAGCCAGGTCCAGACGCTTCTCGATGATCGACCAGGGCTTGAGGTTGTCCGACAGCGACATCACGCAGAAGTCATGCCCCAGCGGCGCCCCCGCCTGTGCCGCCGTGGCGAGGGATGCCGAAACACCCGGCAGAATCTCCAGGTCGACCTGATGCCAGGCCGGGTCGCTGGACTCGTGCAGGGCCTCGATCACCGCAGCCGCCATGGCGAATACGCCAGGGTCACCCGAGGACACCACCACCACCGAACGCCCCTGCGCCGCCAGCTCAAAGGCGTGACGGGCGCGCTGCATTTCTTCGCGGTTGTCGGTGCAGTGCTGGATTTGATCCGGGCGGAACGGCCCGGCCATGCGTACGTAGGTTTCGTAACCCAGCACGTCGGTGCAGCGGGCCAGTTCGGCCTTTACCGCCGGCACCATCAGTTCGGCAGCGCCAGGGCCCAAACCGATGACCGCCAGGCGGCCACGGGGACGTCCGACCTGGGACAGGTCCAGAGGTGCATCGGCCACCGTGATTGCGATGTCCGTTTGGGTCGGCAAACCGGCGAAGCGCAACGGCACGCCCAACTCGATTGAAGCTTCATGCAAAGACGAATCGGCCATCTCGGTTTCAGCCGCCAGCAAAACCGCCAGGGACTGCACGGCGAGCCCCGCATCCTGCAACGCCGCACGAATGCGCGCGGCCAATTGCGGCCCCGGCTGGCAGGTGACCAACACGTTCTTCGGATAAATCAGCAACTCATTGGCTGCAGGCGTGCGCTCGGCACTGCCGACGTGAATCGCCAGACGCGCCTGCTGATCTTGCGGTAAGTTGGCCTGATCCAGCCACGGCGCCGCGCCTTCAATACGTACCGATTCGCCAGCCAGCAAGTCGGAAACAAAGCGCTTGCCGAGCTCCAGATCGCCGAGCTGATAACCGCTGGGCGGGTTGAGCAGGCAGGTGCCGAAACGCAGTTCGCCACTGGTGGTGATCGCGGCGGCAACACCCAAGGCGGCGGCGATTTCCCGCGCCATTACATTCACGCCACCCAGGCCACCAAGCAGCGGCACTACGGCGCTGCCGTCTTCGGCAACCGCCAGCACGGCAGGCTCGACGCCCTTCTCCAGCAGCAGCGGCGCGAGGGTGCGGATCACAATCCCGGCGGCGCACAACGCGATGATCGGCGTGCCCTGTTGATACAACTGGCGCACGGTGGCGCCAAATTCGTTATAGGCCTGGTCTGCGCCCTCGACCCGTCCGGCCAGGCCGTGGATCAGTGCGTCGGGATACACCTGCTGGATAGCCCGGGCAGTGGCGAGGCTGCCCTGCCCCAGAATGACAATCGCGGGAGCCTTCATCAGCCTTGCCACCTTTCGCCGGGAACGATGATCAGCGAGAAGTACGGCGAAGAGGTTGGATCGACGTCGCTCAGGGCGACGATTTTCTGATTGGCCATGGTCGCGCGCTCGACGTACAAAGCCCGGCTCGCCAGCCCCAACTCTTCAAGCACCTGACGCACCTTGGTGAAGTTGCGCCCCAGCTTCATGATCACCGCCGCATCGGCATCCGCCAGGCGACGCTTGAGTTCGTCATGGGGCAATACGCCGGAAAGCACCGACAGGCTCTGGTTGCGATACACCAGCGGCGCACCCAGCACGGACGCGCCGCCGAGCATCGAGCACACGCCCGGGATCACCTGGGCTTCATAGCGCTCGGCCAGGCGGTCATGCAAATACATGTAGGAGCCGTAGAAGAACGGATCGCCTTCGCAGATCACTGCCACATCGCGCCCGGCGTCCAGATGTGCGGCCACGTCGACACTGGCGGTGTCATAGAAATCGCTGATCACTTGCTCGTACGACAGCGGCGCCGGCAACACTTCAGTGGTCACCGGGTACACCAGCGGCATCAGGGTTTGCTGTGGCACCAAATGGTCTTCAATAATGCCGAAAGCGTTGCCCTTCTTGCCCTTGGCCACGAAGTACGCCACCACCGGCGATTCGCGCAGCAGGCGCAGGGCCTTGAGGGTGATGAGTTCCGGGTCACCGGGGCCTACGCCCAGGCCAATCAAACGTCCGCGTGCCGGCATTATTCGACCTCCGTGGCCAAGGCGTTGACCGCGGCGGCGGCCATCGCACTGCCGCCCAGGCGGCCTTGCATGATCACGAACGGTACGCCGCGGCTGTCTGCCGCCAGCATCGCCTTGGATTCGGCGGCGCCGACAAAGCCCACCGGGAAACCGAGGATCAGTGCAGGTTTTGGCGCGCCGGCGTCGAGCATTTCCAGCAGGTAGAACAGCGCTGTCGGCGCATTGCCGATCACCACCACGCTGCCTTCCAGGTGCGGGCGCCACAGCTCCAGGGCGGCGGCGGAACGGGTGTTGCCCAGCTCGCGGGCCAACTCCGGCACGCTGTCATCGCGCAGGGTGCAGATCACCTGATTATTGGCCGGCAGGCGCGTACGGGTCACGCCTTCGGAGACCATCCGCGCATCACACAGGATCGGCGCACCGGCGGCCAGGGCTTCACGCCCGGCCTTGCCGGCACCTTCGGAAAATTGCAGGCCGTCGATGGCGTCGACCATGCCGCAAGCATGAATCACCCGCACGGCGAGCTTTTCCAGGTCGGCAGGAATGCGATCCAGCTTGGCTTCTGCGCGAATGATCGCGAAGGAGTTGCGATAGATCTCCTGACCGTCGCGGATGTAATCAATCATCGGTGTTGCTCCGTGGGTGGGCGCGCAACAAGGCGCCCGCCGCTTCAATAGAAAGAGTGCGCGCGCGCAGGCGGCCGAAACCGGGCTGGCCTGCGTCGCGAAAATAGAGGTCGTAGTGGCCTGGGCTCACGGCCAGCAAGGTGACGGGCGCGGTGTGTGCGGCCGCGCAGGACCGCGGGCAGCCGGACAGGTGCACGCTGTGGCCGGGCGCGAGCGTTGCCAATTGCAGGGCGTCGGTCTTGGTGTCGGCCAGGCCTTTGGCGCACCCACTGGAGCCGGTGCAGGCGATCAGGCGCGCCAGGGGTTGGTCCACCGAGCACAAAAAGCCAAGCCGTTCGAGGCGCTCAATGACCGCCGCCGCGTCACGGATATTGGGCAGCAGCAGGCCCTGCCATGGCGTGACACGCAGGGTGGCGTCGCCATGGTCGACAGCCAATTGTGCGGCGCCCCTGAGCATCGCCGAATCCAGGCGGCCCAAGGGTGCGACGGCGGCGACGTAGACCTGGTTTTTTTGGCGCTGTGGATAACTTCCCAGGTGCAGCGGCGCGGAGTTGGGGCGCCTTGAAAAGCCTTCAACCGGCTGCAAGGGCAGGTTTAGTCGCTCGATAAAGTTATCCACAGCGGTTTCGGCCAGCAGGTGGCGCATCCGGGTTTGATCGGGCCGGGCCAGTTCAAGGAACAGCTCCAGAACCGCCACCACCAGTGCATGCCCTTGCGCCAAAGGCACGGCGGCCAACGGCGAGTCCTGCGCCGGGCAGCCTGCCAGGCCGAACGCCAACAGCGTCTCGCCGTTGGCGTCGAATGCCGACAGCCACAGGTCGTGATGATGTTCGAGCATTGCCAGCGCTTCACCGCCGTCCAGTTGTACGGCGAACTTGGCCGACAGTTCATGGAATCGCGGGTGGGTTTCCAGGGTGGTAAGGATTTCGTCGGCCAGCGGCCGTGTGTCGAACAACATCTCGCGGTCAATCCCGGCGCTGGGGCTGAGCATCAGATTGCGCACATCGTCACCGGCGGCGCTCCTGGGGCCCAGGTCAGCCGCCAGCAAGGCGACGATCAATGCGTCGTGCCCGGCGCCTATTCCGCGAATTTGCAGGTTGGCGCGGTTGGTTGCCTCGATCACACCGCCGGCATGGGCCTGGGCCGCATCAGCCACGGCAAATGCCTGCTCGGCGCGGATCGAACCACCGGCCAGCTTGATCCGGCAAATCCCGCCGTCCAACGCCTGGACAATACGCAGCAACCCCGGACAGGCCGAGGGGCGCAAGGTATTGGACAGTGGTGTTGGTTTCACAGGGCTACCGGTTCACGGGTAAAGGCGCGGTATTATGCCTGCTTTGTCCGGCGGCATGAAAAGCCTGCCCGTCGGATGTCGTTCAAGGAATTCATATGTCGCCCTGGCTGACGGTAGTAGGCATCGGTGAAGACGGCTTCAAGGGCCTGGGCAGAAACGCCCGGCACGCCTTGTTACGCGCCTCGCGCATTGTTGGCGGCCAACGCCAGCTGGACTTGTTGCCGGTGTGTATCCGCGGCGAACGCCAGTTGTGGCCCAGCCCGTTTTCCCTGGAACCGGTGCTGGCCAAGCGTGGTGAAGCGGTGTGCGTGCTGGCCAGCGGCGACCCGATGTTCTATGGCGTAGGCGCGAGCCTGGCGCGGCAGGTGCCCGCCGATGAGCTGCTGATTTTGCCGGCGCCCTCTTCCGTGTCATTGGCGGCGGCACGTTTGGGCTGGCCATTGCAGGACGTGGTGACGCTGTCGGTGGTTGCCCGACCGTTGGCAGCGCTGAATGCGCACCTGGCCAGCGGCGTGCGTTTGCTGGTGTTGAGCAATGACGGCCAGAGCCCGGCGGCGATGGCGGCGCAGTTGGCTGAGCGCGGGTTTGGCGCAAGTCGCCTGAGCGTGTTTGAACACCTCGGCAGCCCGGATGAGCGGCGCATCGACGGCATCGCCCGGGATTGGCCAGGTGAACCGATTGCTGCCTTGAACCTGGTGGCCATCGACTGCGTGGCCGACGCTAACACCGCGCGCCTGTCACGCCTGGCGGGGCTGCCGGACTCGGCCTTCAAGCACGACGGCCAACTGACCAAACGCGACGTACGCGCCATGACCCTCGCCCGCCTCGCGCCGATGCCCGGCGAACTGCTGTGGGACGTGGGCGCGGGCAGCGGCTCCATCGGGATCGAATGGATGCGTGCTCACCCCAGTTGCCGCGCGCTGGCGATCGAAGCCGATGAAGGTCGGCAACTGTTGATCGAACACAACCGTGACGCCCTTGGCGTCCCCGGCCTGCAACTGATTCGCGGCACCGCGCCCCACGCACTCGCTGGCCTGGAAGCACCCGACGCAATCTTTATCGGCGGCGGCGTAACCCGCGACGGCGTCCTCGACACCTGCTGGCAACACCTGCGCCCCGGTGGCCGGCTGGTGGCCAACGCCGTGACCCTGCAAAGCGAAATGACCCTGATGGCCTGGCGCGAACAACACGGCGGCGAGCTGACCCGCATTCATGTGGCCCAGGCCCAACCACTGGGAGACTTTGATACCTGGCGCCAGGCGCTGCCGATCACCCTGCTGGAAGTGATCAAGCCGCTATGAAACGCATCCTGCTGCTGGGCGGTGTGACGGAAGCCCTGGCCATTGCCCGCACACTGGGCCCCGAGCATATCTACAGCCTGGCGGGTGTTGGCCGCGTCCCCACCGACCTTACGTGCCAGGTGCGCGTCGGTGGCTATGGCGGCGCGGAAGGTTTGGCGCAGTTCATTCGCGATGAAGGTATCGAGCTGGTGCTGGACGCGACCCATCCGTATGCCGCACAGATCAGCGCCAACGCCGCCCGTGCCGCGTGTGTGTGTGGCATTCCCTGCTGGGCCCTGCGCCGCCCGGCGTGGCAGCCACAGGCCGGTGATGACTGGCGCGAAGTCAGTGACTGGGCGGAGTTGATTGAAGCCCTCAAGCCATTCAAGCGACCACTGTTCACGCTGGGTCGCGAACCGTTGCAGCACCTCGACGAAATCCCCGCCGAGCAGTTCTGGACGTTGCGCGCACTGGATGTGTACCCCGGCAATGAACGCTGCGAAGTGATCGGCGCCCGTGGGCCGTTTTTGATCGAGGATGAACGGGCGTTGTTTGAGCGGCGGCAGATTGATGTGCTGATCAGCAAGAACAGCGGCAGCACGGCTACCGAGCCGAAGCTGGAGGTGGCACGGGAGCGGGGGGTGCCGGTGTTGGTGTTGAAGCGGCCGGTGTTGGCGGCAGTAGATCAGGAGCTTTTGTCGCCCGCAGAAACAATCGAGTTATTGGCAGATTTCATTCGATAGATCAGGATCATCGCCCACCTCTATCAACTCTATTTGTGACTAAAGGGACGGCGATGAATCCACAACATGAAGTGCTACACTCCAGAAACAGTTCAAGCCAGACTCAATTCTATTCAGGAGCTGACATGATAGACGTCAAAGAAGCCGTGCAAGTTGCGAAGGCCGCAGCCAATGATTTTCTCGGCCAGGAAACAGTGCTTCAGGACTTGATGCTTGAGGAAGTCGAGTTAAACCCAGGCGACAAAACATGGGCAATAACACTTGGCTTCAATGTTCCAGCCCCTGATAAATATGAACGGTTAGGCGCATCTTTAGCGGGACAAATGTACGCAAGAAAATATAAAACATTCTTCATTGACTCGGAGACTGGCGAGTTCCGCTCCATGAAGATTCGCGAAGTATGATCGAAACGTATATCCGGCAATATCGAAGAAAAGGAATCATAGTCGACACTAACCTGCTGCTCTTGGCACTGATCGGAGGCACACCCAGTATCGCAGGCTTCAAAAGAACAAGCGGATACACCGCCAAAGGTTACAAGCTTCTGCTGAATGTCATTGATCAATTCGAAAAGCTTATTTCAACCCCTCATATACTTGCGGAAGTCAGCAACCTTACAAATGGGCTTTATGGGAGCAAGCTACACGATTTCTACGCAACATTAAAAAAATCATTATCGACAGTCATTGAGATTCACTGCCCCGCTCTTGATATAAGTTGCGATTATGAGTTGTCGCCCTATGGCCTTACCGACGTCGGCATTATCTGTGCAGCCAAAGATAATTATCTGGTTTTGACAGATGACCTAAGAGTCGCTGGATTTGCTCATCAGCACAGCGTAGATGTCGTGAACTTCAATCACATACGGGAAGCAAGCTGGGACGTTTAAAGGCGTCTCACAGGATCATTCCCACACATCAGCGCAGGAACGATCGATCATCGAAGTGTTAAATGCGTTGTCCGGCACTTTCGTGCACCCGATCAGCCAGTAACTCCGCCAGTTCGATCAACTGAGCGACGCCCAACAACTCCTCCCGCTTCGATCCTTCCAGGCTAAACGCCAAGTCGCAACTCAGCGCGTTGGCCGAGGCGAGTGTTTCAATGAGGTTGACCAACAGGTCTTCGGTGCTGATCCCATCGGCCACGGTGAATAGTCGGACGGGGGGATTGGGGGTAGGTTTAATCATTGTGAAGCTCCTAAGGGACGTGGAGCTGCCACTGATCGCCGCGACGCGATGGAAGGTGGCAGCTGTGCGCAGGTTCGCGGACCGGTCCCTAGGCAACCCGGCATACCCGAAGGTATCCCGCGCACAGCCACCATAGCGCCGCACAGTAGACGATAAAAAAGCGCCAACTGAAAGCAGACGATGGCGCTTAGCGCCTATAGGGATCCGGGCCGCGACGCCCGACCGCTGAGTTTGCAGCGGTGTACGGAGACTAGAGATTGCGTTTCCTAGGGACAACCTCAAATCACTGTCGGAAATTTCTGTGGAGCATTCCCGTATCCAGGTTGCATGGAGGCCCAATGAGAAGCTGCCTACACCAACACCAGAACCCGCTGACTACCGGAATAAGTATTCCCTTGGCGATGATCTTCAACATTTCGTCCACCGACGTTAAACATGAGGTTCATCGCATGACTGAAAAATCCCGTCCCCGACGCTTAACTCGACCTGCTGAACATACGATTATCGAACACATAATCGGGAATCCCGAGCTTGCGCACGCGCTTGGCCTTGAAGCGGACGCATTGAAATCAGATGAGCCCGACGTCGCAGCACGATTAAACCAATGGCTGGAAAAAGCCCAATGCCTGCCTGACACAAAGACACAGTTCACGCGCTTCGATGCTGCAAACCATCTACGCACACAAGAAGAGATCGACGCTTATCTGGAAGCCTGCATCGAAGAAGACCCAGGCGATGGTTCATTGGTCAGCACAGCGCGAGAGACCATTGCCCGAGCAACCCGCAGGCTGAATACCAGGCAATAGCCGAATACAATCCCTCAGTTCCCGTCTATCCTCAAACCCAGCACTGCGACACCAAACCACACCGCGCCTTTTTACTTATCCCCCCCGATCAGGCTAAATACCCACCTGATCGTTTAACCCTACGGATTGTCCGCCATGGCCCGTCAACGCTTTGCAATTGCCTGGATAGCCTGCCTTGCAGTGCTGTTCAACGCCTTTGCCATGCCGATGGCGAGTGCGATGCAGCAGGCGGATGACCCGGTCAAGCAATTGCTGTGGGGCAGTTTCTGCTCCTCCAACGGCACGAAACTGACGGCCATTGCCCTGGGCAAGCTGGAGATACCGGCGCCACAGCAGGACGATCACTCCACCATGCAGCATTGCTGGTGCTGCTCGGGCTCGGCGCCTCTGGTCGCGCTGCCTGGGCACACACCCAACCTGTATTTTGCTCGATTCGACGCGGTGCAAGACCTGCCGCCGCCGTCATTGCAATCCCCTACCCCGCGCCAGCAATGGCCGAGCCTTAACCCCCGCGCCTCTCCAACGGTCTGATTTCTTCGCAAGTGAACTGCGTTTAGAACCGTTCTGGAGAACTGCCATGCTCAAATCTTCCCTGCTTCTGGCTGCGTTGTTGCTGCCGGTGTGTGCTGCCGCCAATGCCGAAGACTTCAAGGTCGGCGAACTGGTGGTCAGCGAACCCTGGTCCCAGGAACTGCCGCCCAACGCGCCGACCGTCGCGGCGTATTTCGTGATTCATAACCAGGGCGAACATGCGGATCGCCTGCTCAGCGTCGACACGCCCGTGGCCGCCAAGGCCGAGCTGCATGAGCATGTGATGCAGGGCGACCTGATGAAGATGCAGCAGGTGACCAGCGTCGCGGTGCCGGCCAAAGGTGACCTGACGTTCGCCCCCATGGCCTACCACGTGATGCTGCTGGACCTGAAGGACCGCAGCGTTTTGCGCGACGGCCAACATTTCCCGCTGACCCTGAATTTCGAGAAAGCCGGGCCTGTAAAAGTGGAAGTGTCGGTGCAGAAGCAACCGCCCATGGCCGGTCACGAGCATATGCACGCCCAGTAGATAAACCTTGATGGGCGCCCCACGCGCCAGGTTGTCCCCGCACCGCCGTAAGCCTGTAGGCCTCATGCGCGGCAGCTGGATCAGCCTGTTCGCCATGCTGATGATCTTTATCGGTCCGCTGATTTCCCAAGCGATGCCGATGGATCATCACGCCGGTATGTCCATGGAAATGCCCATGGACGGCCCGAGTTGCCATGGCGACGCAAAGCCCCCAGCCGAACACAGCAAGGCCCCCGACGAGCATCACGTGCTCTGGGAAAAGTGCGGCTATTGCAGCCTGCTCTTCAGTTGCCCCGCGCTGCCTGGCAGCGTGTCGTTCGTCACCCTCGGCAGCCCGCCGCCCGCCAACGCCCTGACCCCCGCCCCACGCCTGGGCCATGCCCGGCAAACCGTCTTCCCCGGCGCCCGCAGCCGCGCCCCGCCCATCATCGCGTAAGCACTTCACACCGTTACTTCACCCCGGCCGACTTTAGACAGACAGCCGCAGGCTGCTGGCCGTGTTGTTTACGAATGATTGATGGAATTTTTCATGTCCAGGTTTTCTGCTGACACCCGTTTGGGACGTACTCCCGTGTTCGCCGTTTTGTGTGGCGCGCTGCTGGTTCCACAGGCCCACGCCGACGAGCACGCCGACCACAATGAACTGAGCCCGACGGTGATCACGGCGATCGCCCCCAGCTCGCCGCTGACCGTCGTCACAAACCCGAAAGACCCGCGCCAGCCAGTGCCCGCCAGCGATGGTGGCGACTACCTCAAGACCATCCCCGGCTTCGCTCTGGTGCGCAACGGCGGCACCAACGGCGACCCGGTGCTGCGGGGCATGTTCGGTTCGCGCCTGAATATCCTCACCAACGGCAGCATGATGCTCGGTGCCTGCCCCGGCCGGATGGACGCGCCCACCTCCTATATCTCGCCGGAAACCTACGACAAGCTGACGGTGATCAAGGGCCCGCAAACCGTACTCTGGGGCCCTGGTGCTTCAGCCGGCACGATCCTGTTCGAGCGCGAGCCCGAGCAGTTCGGCGAGCTGGGCACGCGGGTCAACGCCAGCATCCTGGCAGGCTCCAACGGGCGCTTCGACAAAGTCGTCGATGCGGCGGCGGGCGGGCCGCTGGGTTATGTGCGGGTGATCGGCAACCAGGCCCACGCCGATGACTACAAGGACGGCAACAACGACACCGTCGCCTCGCGCTACGACAAGTGGAACGGCGACGTGGCCGTGGGCTGGACCCCGGACGCCGACACCCTGCTGGAACTCACCGCCGGCCGTGGCGATGGCGAAGCCCGCTACGCCGGGCGTGGCATGGATGGCTCGCAGTTTTTGCGCGAGAGCCTCGGATTGCGATTCGAGAAGTCGAATATCGGCGAGGTGCTGGATAAGATCGAAGCGCAGGTCTACTACAACTACGCCGACCATGTGATGGACAACTACACCCTGCGCGTCCCGTCGGGCACCGGGATGATGGCCGGCCCCATGGCGTCCAACGTCGACCGCCGCACCCTCGGCGCACGCATCAAGGCCACCTGGCGTTGGGCCGATGTGCAGTTGATCAGCGGCCTTGATGCACAAACCAACGAGCACCGCCAACGCAGCGCCATGGGCGTCGACACCTACAAGGACCTGCCCCGCAGCAAGGACGCCAACTTCCACAACTACGGGGTATTTGGCGAACTGACCTGGTACGCCGCCGACCGCGACCGCGTGATCACCGGCGCTCGTGTGGACCGCGCCTCGGCCAAGGATTTCCGGCAAGCCATCGGCTCCGGGATGATGAGCAGCCCTAACCCCACCGCCGACAAAGCCCGCGCCGATACCTTGCCGTCGGGCTTTGTGCGCTACGAGCACGACCTGGCCGACAGCCCGACCACCCTGTACGCCGGCCTAGGGCACTCCGAACGTTTCCCGGATTACTGGGAGCTGTTTTCCCCCAACACCGGGGCGGTCGGTTCAGTGAATGCCTTCGATGGCGTGAAGCCTGAGAAAACCACCCAACTGGATTTCGGGCTGCAATACAAATCCGCAGATCTGGACGCCTGGGCCTCGGGCTACGTTGGCCAGGTGCGCGACTTCATCCTGTTCGATTACCAGCCGGGCATGATGGGCACCACTTCCCAGGCGCGCAATGTGGATGCGCGAATCATGGGCGGTGAATTGGGCGCCGCATACAAGCTGACCGACAACTGGAAAGCCGATGCCACCTTCGCCTACGCCTGGGGCAAGAACAGCAGCGACGGCAAACCGCTGCCGCAAATCCCGCCGCTGGATGCGCGCTTCGGGCTGACCTACAGCCAGGACGACTGGAGCGCCGGCGCCTTGTGGCGGGTGGTCGCGGCGCAAAACCGCATCGACCAGAACAAGGGCAACGTGGTCGGCAAGGACTTCGACAAGAGCTCGGGGTTTGGCGTGTTCTCGCTGAACGCGGCGTATCGCATCAACAAGAATTTCAAGGTCAGCACCGGCGTCGACAACCTGTTCGGCAAGGCATACGCCGAGCACCTGAACCTGGCCGGCAACGCCGGGTTCGGCTACCCGGCCAATGACCCGCAAGCCATCAAGGAACCGGGGCGCACGCTCTGGACCAAGGTGGACATGAGCTTCTAATGCCCAGTGCAGGAGCGAGCTTGCTCGCGAAAATCACCAACGATAACGCGGGGCTTCTGTATGACCGCGGCGTCCTCAGGTTCTTCGCGAGCAAGCTCGCTCCTACGGGATTGCGTTCATCAACGAATAACCAAAATGCCTTTGCGGAGCAGCCCCTGATGAGTACACCCAAGATTTCCTTCTACAACCTGGCCTGGCGTTGGCATTTCTACGCCGGGCTGTTTGTCGCGCCGTTCATGGTGCTGCTGGCCCTGACCGGCATCATCTACCTGTTCAAACCCCAGCTCGACCCGCTGATGTACGGCAACCTGCTGACGGTGCAAAGCGCCGAACACGCACTGAGTGCCGACGAACAACTGCAACGCGCCCAAGCCGCCTATCCCCAAGGCAAAATCAGCAAGTACCTGCCACCTGCCGACGCCACCAGCAGCGCGCAATTCGTGATGCGCAACGACGGGCACGAAGCGACGGTATTCGTCGACCCGTATCGCGGCACCGTGCTCGGTGAACAGGATTCCAAATACAACCTGCAAGCCATCGCTCGTGCGCTGCATGGTGAGTTGATGATCGGCACCATCGGCGATCGCCTGGTGGAACTGGCCGCCGGCTGGGGCGTGATGCTGGTGATTTCGGGCCTGTATCTGTGGTGGCCGCGAGGCAAGTCGGCGGCCGGTATTCTGTGGCCACGACTGGGCAGTCGCGGCCGCTTGTTCTGGCGGGATTTGCACGCGGTCGCCGGCTTCTGGGGCGCGGCTTTCCTGCTGGTGATGCTACTCAGCGGTATGACCTGGACCGGCTTCTGGGGCAAGCAATATGCCGAACTGTGGAATACATTCCCGGCGGCGATGTGGAACGACGTACCGCAGTCCGACCAGCAGGCCCGCAGCCTCAACACCGCGAGCCAACAGACCGTGCCGTGGGCCATGGAAAACACGCCGATGCCGATGTCCGGCGAGCATGCCGAGCACATGAAGCACGCCGGCATGAGCCAGGGCCCGGCAGCCCCGAGTATCCGCCTGCAACAGGTGGTAGACCTCGCCAGCTCACGCAAGGTCGAGCCCGGCTACAGCATCACCTTCCCCACCACCGCCGAAGGCGTGTTCACTATCGCGGTGTTTGCCAACGACCCGCGCAACGACGCGACCCTGCATGTGGACCAATACACCGGCAAGGTCCTGGCCGATGTGCGCTGGGAGCACTACAACAGCGTGGCACGGGTTACCGAATCCGGCGTGATGCTGCACGAAGGCAAGATGTTTGGCGTGGTCAACCAGATCATCGTGCTGCTGATCTGCCTGATGATCCTGCTCAGTGCAGTCAGCGGCCTGGTGATCTGGTGGAAGCGCCGGCCGCAGGGTGGGCTGGGGGTTCCACCGTTGCGCCATGACCTGCCGAAATGGAAAACCGCGATGGCGATCATGCTGGGGCTGGCGATTGTCTTTCCGCTGGTGGGCGCCTCATTGATTGTGGTCTGGGCGTTGGATCGCCTGGTGCTTTCACGTCTGTTTGGCCAACGTGAATCTGCTTCAGGTTCAGCGTGAAACAGACGAGATGCCCTGCCTAGAGGCGTTATGTAGTCTTACGCGGGCTTTCGCCCACGCCGCAATAAGTGTTATATTGTAACACTTATTGCGTTCCCCCACTCGCCGCGCCTGCGGCGAGTACCGCCTCGAAGAAGCGATTTATCGTCCGATGAACAAGTACCTCGCGTCCGGCCTGTGCCTGCTCGCCCTGCAAAACAGTGCCCAAGCCCTGACGCTTCCCGCCAGTGCCGTCTCCGCCCCAGCCGTCGACGACGAGCGCGTCGACCTGCAAACCCCGACCACCGCAGGTTCGCGCTTGAACCTCACTGCCCTGCAAACCCCGGGCAGCGTTGAAAGCCAGACCGGCAAGCAGATTCGCGCACGGGGCGATGCCACGGTGCAGGACGCCATTTCCCGGGCCACCGGCATCAGCCGCACCGGCACGCCGGGCGACGGCGGCACCTCGTTGTCGGCACGCGGTTTCACTGGCCAGAGTTCGGTGCTGCAACTGTACGACGGCGCCCGCATGTTCGATGGCGCGGGCACTTCCACCTTCCCGGTAGACACCTGGTCTGTGGAGCGGGTGGACGTACTGCGCGGTCCGGCCTCGGTGATGTACGGCCAGGGCGCCACCGGCGCGGTGATCAACACCCTCCCGAAGAAACCCTTCGAAGGCGAGATCGAAAACCATATCCGCCTGGGCTACGGCTCCTATGACCGCCAGCAGCAAGCCCTCGACAGCGGCGGCTCGCTGACCGACACCCTGAGCTATCGCCTGAACATCAACCGCCTGCGCAGTAACGGCTTCATCGACCGTGGCGACTCCAGCAGCGACTTCGTCAGCGGCGCCCTGCGCTGGCAGGCGGCGGACAACCTGAGCTTCACCCTGGCGTCCGACTACGGCGACCAGACCCCGCAAAACGACTACGGCACGCCGCTGATCAACGGCCAGTTGCACAAGGGCCTGCGGGACAAAAACTACAACGTCAGCAACGATATCCAGCACTACAACGACCAGTGGACACGCCTGACCAGCGAGTGGCAGATCAACGACAACGTCACCGCCACCAATGAACTGTCGTACCTGAAAAACCAGCGCCGCTGGCAGAACGCCGAGAGCTACAACTATGTCGACGGCGGGCTGGTACGCCAGAGCTACCTGGGCATCAAGCACAACCAGGAACAGATCGGCGACCGCCAGACCTTTACCTTCAAACACACCCTGTTCGGCCTCGACAGCCAGACGGTGACCGGCGTCGAGTACAACCGCATTCGCTTTCGCCTGGCCAGCAACTCGCCGTTCGATGACCTGACGAACGCCGGCCAACCGGTGGACATCAACCGCCCGGTACCGCAACCGTTTGAAAGCGCCAGCCCCTTCGTTCCGCAGTCCGTCAGCACCACCAAACAGCTGGCTGCGTTCGCCGAAAACCGCCTGCAACTGACTGATCAACTGTCACTGATCACCGGCGTGCGCCGCGACTACGTGCACATCGACAGTGACTCCCTGGTGGATGGCAGCGACGCCAACAAGACCTTTACCGGCAACAACTGGAAATCCGGCCTGGTCTACGCGATCACCCCGGACACCTCGGTATACGGCCAGTACGCCACCAGCACCGACGGCGTCGGCAGCCTGATTACCCTGAGCCCGAGCCAGCAGCAGTTCGGCCTGTCCACCGCCAGGCAAGCCGAGATCGGCCTCAAGCAGGCGTTCTGGGACTCGCGGGGTGAATGGACGCTGGCGGCCTACCACATCGTCAAAAAGAAGCTGTTGGTGAGCATCCCAGGCACCACCCTCAAGGAACAAATCGGCCAGCAATCCTCCAACGGCCTGGAAGCCAGCCTCGACCTGCAACTGCCGAACGCCTGGCAGTTGCAAGCCAATGCAGCCATCGTGCGTGCGCAGTACGACGACTTCTCTGAAGTGGTCAACGGCCAGGCAGTGTCTCGCAACGGCAACCGCCCCACCGATGTACCGCACCGCACCGCCAACCTGTGGCTGAGCAAGGCCATCACTGACGACGTTCGCGCCGCTGCCGGGGTGCGTTATGTAGACTCGCGTTTCGCCAACGCCGCCAACACCAGCGAAGTGCCGAGCTACACCGTGGTCGATGCCACCGTGTCGTGGAAAGCCATGCGTAACACGACATTGGGCCTGCAATTGAATAACCTGTTTGACCGTACCTACGCCGTCAGCCAATACAATGACGGCCAGCAATGGATCCTGGGTGAACCCAGGTCGTTCTTTGTGACGGCGGACTACACCTTTTAACTGAATGCGACACT